>NZ_SJOT01000006.1:0-109774 GCF_012027795.1 Megasphaera sp. SW808 | reverse complement strand
TCTTCGTTTTTATCTTTTGTTCTATTGACTTTTTGACTTTTATGGGTATAATGATACTTGAGCATATACAAATACTCGCACACCATATTACGTTATGAATCGCCTGTAATATAAGGAGGTCTTATTATGGGAAACGAAAAATACACGCAGAAAGTAATCGACGCGTTTCAGTCAGCCCAGCAAATCGCCGCGCTGCACTATAATCAGGAAATTTCTTCCGTCCACATGCTCATGGGGCTCGTAAAGGAACCGGAAGGTCTTCTCTCCACGATTTTCTCCGAATGCCATACGGATTTGCCCATGCTGCAGGCCCGTTTGGAACAAATGCTGAAAAAGATTCCCTCCGTCAAAGGACAAAGCCAAATGTCCATGTCGACGGAAATGGTCCGGGTCATCGGCAAGGCTCAGCAACTGGCCGAATCCATGCACGACGACTATATCAGCACGGAACATCTCCTCATGGGCATCGTCGAAGAAAGCAGCGACGATATGCAGTCCTTGTGCCGCGAATTCGGCCTGACGAAAAACAACATTATGACCGCCGTGAAGGCCAACCGCAAGAGCAACGTCAATACGGACAACCCGGAAGGCAACTATAAGGCCCTGGAAAAATACGGCCGCGACTTGACGGCGGCCGCACGTCAGAACAAGCTGGACCCGGTCATCGGCCGTGACGACGAAATCCGCCGCACTGTCGAAATCTTGTCGCGCCGCCGCAAAAACAACCCGGTTCTCATCGGTGAACCGGGCGTCGGCAAAACGGCTATCGTCGAAGGGCTGGCCCGCCGCATCGCCAGCGGTGACGTGCCGGAATCGCTGAAAAACAAGACTCTCTACTCCCTCGACATGGGTTCTCTGATCGCCGGAGCCAAATACCGCGGCGAATTCGAAGAACGGCTTAAATCGGTTTTAAACGAAATCGCCAAATCGGACGGCCAGATTCTCCTGTTCATCGATGAAATCCATACGGTCGTAGGGGCCGGCGCATCCGAAGGCTCCATGGATGCCGGCAACATCTTGAAACCGATGTTAGCCCGCGGCGACCTGCGCTGCATCGGCGCGACAACGCTGAACGAATACCAGAAGTATATCGAAAAGGACGCCGCCTTGGAACGGCGTTTCCAGCCCGTCATGGTCGACCAGCCGAACGTGGAAGACACGATTACCATCCTCCGCGGCCTGAAAGAACGGTATGAAATCCATCACGGCGTCCGCATCCGCGACAAGGCCCTCGTAGCCGCCGCCGTACTGTCGGACCGCTACATTTCCGACCGCTTCCTCCCCGATAAGGCCATCGACTTAGTCGACGAAGCCGCCGCCAAGCTGCGCACGGAAATCGAATCGATGCCGACGCCTATCGACGAATTGCGCCATAAGATCATGCAGCTGGAAATTGAAGAACAATCGCTCACGAAAGAAACGGACGAAGCTTCAAAAGAACGGCTGGCCAAAATCGTCGAAACAAAAGACGAGCTGAAAGAAAAAGAAAGCCAGCTCAAAGCCCAGTGGGATGAAGAAAAGCAGTCTATCCTCCGCACGCAGGCCATCAAAAAGGAAATCGATTCCGTCAGAGGCCAGATGGAACAGGCAGAACACAACTACGATTACGCCAAGGCGTCGGAATTAAAATACGGCAAGCTGCCTGAACTGGAACAAAAGCTGAAGGACCAGGAAGCCTATTTGGCAGAACATCAGGATTCGCAACTCTTAAAAGAAGAAGTTGGCGAAGAAGACATTGCCCAGGTCGTCAGCCGCTGGACAGGCATCCCCGTCACCAAGATGCTCACCGGCGAACGGGAAAAACTGCTCCACCTCGACGAAACCCTTCATAAACGAGTCGTCGGACAGGACGCGGCCGTCCAGGTCGTCAGCGATGCCATCATGCGGGCCCGCGCCGGCATCAAGGACCCGAACCGCCCCATCGGCTCGTTCATCTTCCTCGGCCCGACAGGCGTCGGCAAGACCGAACTTGCAAAAACCCTGGCCGAAGCCCTCTTTGACGACGAACGGAACATCATCCGCATCGATATGTCCGAATACATGGAAAAACACACTGTGTCCCGCCTCATCGGGGCGCCTCCGGGATACGTCGGATACGATGAAGGCGGCCAGCTGACCGAAGCCGTTCGCCGCCGTCCCTACAGCGTCATCCTCCTCGACGAAATCGAAAAGGCCCATCCGGACATCTTCAACGTCCTCCTGCAGATTCTCGACGACGGCCGGCTGACTGACGGCAAGGGCCGGGTCGTCAACTTCAAGAACACCATCATCATCATGACCAGCAACTTAGGCTCTCATGAAATCCTCGAATCGCAGAATTTCGAAGAAGCCGACAACAAGGTCCGCGACTTGCTGAAACAGTATTTCCGCCCGGAATTTCTCAACCGTGTCGACGACATCGTCGTCTTCAAGGCCCTGCAGAAAGAACAGGTCAAAGATATCGCCTCCATCCTTCTGGAACGTTTGGGCGAACGGCTGGAAAAGCAGGTTAAGATTCACCTTACGTGGAGCGACGAAGCGCTGCAGGCCCTGGGCGATCAGGGATTCAACCCGCAGTTCGGCGCCCGTCCGCTCCGCCGCCTCATTACCCATACGGTAGAAACGGCGCTGAGCCACGACATCATCGCCGGTACGGTACGCGAAGGCGATACCGTCGCCATCGGCTTCGACGGCAGTGAATTTACCTTCACGCCTATGCGCCGCCACGAAGACAACTAACTAAGACTAGGACAAGAAAGGCCACAGCATCCTAACTGATGCTGTGGCCTTTTGCTGTATACGCATTGTCTTTTTTCCCTATGGGGCTATAATAAAAGTATATGTTGACGAGGAGGAATGATTATGAATCGAAGCACTATTGCCTGCTGTCTCCTGGCCTTGGCCGCCCTGCTCTCCCTGAGCGGCTGCGGCCAGACGGCGGAATCTGCAGCGGCAAAGCCGGCAGCGCAGCCAGCTCCCGCATCGCAGCAGCGCGCCGCCGACATCAGCGCTGATGACGCCCTGTCCATCGCCTTGGACCATGCCGGCGTTTCTTCTAATCAGGCGTACAACGTAAAAATAGACCGCGACAGGGACGCCTCCATTCCCGTATACGACGTGGAATTTGAAACGGATTACGGCGACTACGATTTTGAAATCGACATGCGCAGCGGAAACATCGTCGGCTCCGATTACGAAGTCAAGGACGAATGGACCCGCCGTCAGGACAGGCATCCCGTTTCCATGGACGAAGCGAAGGCCATCGTCTTATCCAAGGTGCCCGGCGCTTCGCCGCAGGACGTGCAGATTTGGCGCGAGTCCGACGACGGTGCGCCGCGCTATGAAGGACGGCTTTTCACCGGCACGATGTATTACGAGTTTGAAATCGACCCGGACACGGGCATTATACTGGACTGGAATGCCGACAAGAGAAAATAGGCCGGCACATAAAAACAGCGTCTCCGCTCCTTTCGCCGAGACGCTGTTTTACTATGCAGATGAAATTACAGGCGATGAAGATGCTTTAAGGACAAATCCAAAATCGGCGCAGAATGGGTCAAGGCTCCGCTGGAAATATAATCTACTCCTACATCCTTCAGCTTGCTGATGTTTTCTTCTGTTACGTTGCCCGAGCATTCCGTTTCCGCCCGGCCGTCGATGATAGCCACAGCTTCCTTCATCATATCGTGCGTCATGTTGTCGAACATGATAATATCGGCGCCGGCTTCGACGGCTTCGCGCACCATGTCGAGGGTTTCCGTTTCCACTTCTATCTTGCGGACGAAGGGTGCGTAGGCCTTGGCCATGGCGACGGCTTTCGCCACCGAACCGGCCGCGCCGATGTGATTGTCCTTCAGCAAAATGCCGTCGGACAAATTGTAGCGGTGGTTGCAGCCGCCGCCGACGGTAACGGCGTATTTTTCCAAAAGCCGCATATTCGGCGTCGTCTTGCGCGTGTCGAGGAGCTTAATACCGCTTCCTTCCAGCAGCTTGACGACCCGGTTTGTGTACGTAGCCACGCCGCTCAGGCGCTGCAGGTAGTTGAGCGCCACCCGTTCGCCCGACAGCAGCGCCCGGATATCGCCGCGGATGACGGCCAGCTTCTGCCCCTTGGACACCCTATCGCCGTCTTTGACATAAAAGGTAAAGTCCGTCTCTTCATCCAGCAGCGTAAACACTCTGGCAAAGACCGGCAAGCCAGCGATGACGCCGTCGGCCTTGCTGAGCAGCTCTACTTCGCCCAGGCAGGCTTCGGGCATGACGGCGTTCGTCGACACGTCCTCACTGCTGATATCTTCCTGCAGGGCCATCATCAATATCGGATCTACATGCAGCTTCATCGTAATCGAATTCAGTTCGTTCATTGTGCGCTCCGCTCCCGTTCCATTTCTTGTAATACTTCGGCCTTATACTGCGCCGCCAGCGTACGTTCTTCCTTTTTCAGCGCCTGAACAGCCCGTTCGCCGAGCCATTCAAATTCTCCCTCTGGACGCGCCGCCGGACGCCGTATCTGCTGGCTAACCTGCCCGGCCGCCCGTTCAGCAAAGACCAGGCTTTCCAGCAGCGAATTGCTAGCCAGGCGGTTTTTACCGTGCACGCCGTTGCAGCTCGTTTCGCCGACGGCGTATAATCCATCCATCGTCGTTTTGCTGAAAGAGTCGACGTGGATGCCGCCCATGAAGTAATGCTGGGCCGGCACGACGGGAATCCAGTCCTTCGTTACGTCGAAGCCCTCTTCCAGGCATTTCTGATAGATATTGGGGAAATGACGGAAAATCGTGTCTTTTCCGAGGACCGTCATGTCCAGCCATACGTAGGGCATGCCATCTTTAGCCATTTGCTTGCGGATTTCCGCCGTCATCACGTCGCGGGGCAGCACCTCGCTGGCAAACCGCCGGCCGTCCTTGCCGTACAGCCTGGCCCCCTCGCCGCGGACAGATTCGGAAATCAAAAAGCTTCGGCCGGGATGAGTCGTATACAGCGACGTCGGGTGAATCTGCACGTAGTCGATATGCTCCAGAGCGATGCCGTGCCGGCGGGCAATGGCAATGGCATCGCCCGTCAGGTGGGGAAAATTCGTGGACCGTTCGTACAATCCGCCTACGCCGCCGCTGGCTAATATCGTCTGGGCAGCTTCAATAGCCCTGTATCCGCCTGCTTCATCCCGGGCGATAATGCCGAGACACCGGTTATCCTTGGCTACCAAATCGATCATCGTCGTATATTCCAGAATCGTCACATTCGGCAGGCCGCGCACGGCGGCCAGCAGCTTGCTGGTAATTTCTTTCCCCGTCACGTCTTCATGGTAAAGAATCCGCGCTTTGGAATGACATCCTTCCCGCGTGTAATCCAGCTGCCCGTCCTTCATGGCGAAATCCACGCCCCAGCGGATAAGCTGGTCGATGACGCTGCGCGAGGAACGAATCATGATGTCGACAGACTCGCGCCGGTTTTCATAATGGCCGGCTTTCAGCGTATCTTCCATGAAGCTGTCATAATCGTCTTCGTCGCGCAGCACGCAGATGCCGCCCTGAGCCAAATAGGAATCGCTGTTTTCTGTCTGGTCTTTCGTAATCATCAGCACCTGCTTGTCCGTCGGCAGGTGGAGCGCCGCAAAGAGCCCGCTGGCGCCGGTCCCTACGATCAGCACGTCCGTATTTATTATCTTCATACCTATTCCCTCTTTATCAAATCGCCTTATTCAGCTAATTCCAGCATACGGTCCAGCGAACGAAGCGCTTTTTCCCGCACTTCGTCGGACACGGTAATTTCTCCCGTCCCGTCGCGCAGGCACTGCAGTACCTTTTCCAGCGTCACTTTCTTCATATCTTCGCAGACCCGGCCTTCCATGACGGAATAAAACGTCTTTTCCGGATACCGCTTCGTCAATTCGTACATAACGCCGTCCTCGGTCCCGATAATGAATTCGTCGGCTCCGGCTTTTCCGGCATACTCGATAATGCCGGCCGTACTGCCGATGTAATCAGCTAAGGCCAAAACTTCTTCCGGGCATTCGGGATGAACCAAAAACAGGGCCTTGGGATGCTGTTCCTTGCAGGCCCGTACGACGTCCGGGCGGACGCCGTTGTGCCGGGGACAGTAGCCGTCATTGCACAGGATATGCTTTTCCGGAACCTGCGTGCTCACGTAATGCCCCAGGTTTTTATCGGGAATAAAGAATATATTGCGCTGCGGCAGCTTTTTGACGATGTGCACCGCATTGGACGACGTAACGCACACGTCGCTGTGCGTCTTAATCTCCGCCGTGGAGTTCACGTAGCATACGACAGCCAGGTCGTCGTACTGCCGGCGCATGTCTTCTACGGCCTTCGCCGTGACCATGTGCGCCATAGGGCAATCGGCCGTGCTGTCCGGCATGAGGACCCGTTTCTGCGGATTGAGGATTTTTGCGCTTTCTCCCATGAAACGTACGCCGGCGAACACGATCGTCTGGGCGTCAGTCTCTTTTGCCTTCTTGCTCAAGTAAAAAGAATCGCCGACGTAATCGGCGACGCGCTGTACGTCGTCGGGCACGTAGTAGTGAGCCAATATGACGGCGCGTCGCTCCTCTTTCAGCCGGGCAATTTCCTTTTCAATCAATTCCATTGCAATCCCCTTTCTCTTCATCGTTTACCTGCTATTATAGCATCAAGCATTTACAGCTGACAAGACAATGAATGATATTTCTTTTGCCGTAAAACAGAAGGCATATTCAGCATAGTTTTATGACATTTTGATATGTTAACCATGAGCATCTCTTGCCCGATAGCTTCGGAGGTCGCATTTTTACGTATATTTTACGATAATAGAAAATACTTATAGTATCTCCGTCCTTATTTCCATTTGGAAAACTGCGTTTACAAGGCGGAAAAAACAGTATATAATGAGCTGTACTAAACTAACGGGTGGAAATTCATGGCTAATACATTAGGAAAACATTTACTGATAGACTTTTACAACTGCAAGGCAGAACTGACGACGAACGACGAACTGCAGAATCTGGTAAAAAAGGCCTTCGAGCCTGTCGGCGCGCCCATCGAGGGCATCACGCTGTACCATGACGACGCGGAGGAGCTCGTCTGTATCGGCGTGTCGAAAAACGCCCATCTCTGCATCCACATTTATCCCCAGCTGGCTTACGTCGCCGTCGACATTTACAGCTTCAACAACGACCTCAACGCCAGCCACGTCATGAGCACGCTGAAGGTCATCTTAGGCTCCGACCGCATCAAAGCTACGAGCATCCGCCGCGGCGACTTCGGCTCGCTCCGCGACATGCGGCCTGCCCGCAAATCGAAGATTACGACGGTCCGCCGCATGAAGAACACGGGCTCCCGCATCAAAAAAACGAGCGCCAGGATGTTTAATATCCTGCGCCATCCGCAAAAAATGCGCCGTTCCCGGCGCATAAAAAAGAAGTAATATAGTATTGAAGAAAGGTTTTGTCCGTCATGTACATGGTATCGCTGAAACAGGCCGCCGGCATCGGGATGGAGGAAATGAATTCCCTCGACACGATTACGGCGGAGCTGCTCAAATTCATACAACTGAAGAACCAACGGCTGTATATGCACTCCCTCCAGGTTGCCAACTACAGCGTCAGCATCGCCGCCAAGCTGGCTCTTCCCAAAAGTGAAATTGAGCAGATCAAGCACGCAGCCCTTCTGCACGACGTCGGCCTTCTCTTCGTTTCCAATACGCTGCTGGCAAAAATCCCCTATCTCAACCGCCGGGAAAATGCCCAGTACAAGCGCCACGCCGCGGCAGGCGGCAACATGCTGGAAAACATTCCCTGCTGCCAGGATATCGTGCCGTATATCCGCTATCACCACGAACGGTGGGACGGCTCGGGATTTCCCAAGCACCTGCGCGGGGCCAATATTCCCTTCGGCGCCCGCATCATCGCCGTCGCAGACTACTACGACCGCATCATCAACCCGTCGACAGAGCTCTGGGCCAAGACGAAGCAGCAGGCCGTCCGCGAAATGTTCAGCGCTTCAGGCATCCTCTTCGACCCGGAAGTCGTCAAGGCATTTATCGAAACGTTAGGTCAATTATAAGGCGCCGCTGGCAACGACGAATCCCGTCACGCTGGCAGCGCCTTTTTTGTGCAGCGCGTAAGCGCAGGCTTCCATCGTCGTTCCCGTCGTATAAATGTCGTCGACCAACAGAATATGCTTTCCCCGTACCTCAAACGAGCCTTTGACTTCAAAGGCTCGTTTTACGTTGTCAGCGCGGTCCGCCTTGTCCAGATGCCACTGGGCCTGAGTCGAACGGACGCGCTGCAGGCCGTCTTTCCATGGCCAGCGCCGTTCCGCCCAGGAGCGGAACAATACTTCCGACTGGTTGAATCCCCGCTTGCACTCTTTTTCCGGAGCCAGGGGCACCGGCACGACGCAGTCGATATGCCCCAGCCGCTCCGGCCAGGGAAATTGCGTCAGCAGTGCCTCCGCAGCCCGCTCGTAGCGCACGGCTCCGTCATATTTAAGCCGCTGCAGCATCGTCCGGACAGGCCCGCGGTAATCGCACAGGCAGTAACAGGCTGTCAGGCGGCTTTCCCGTTTCCGCGCGAGCCGGCGCGGACGCCAGACTGCCCCAAAACAGGAAGAACACCACTGGCCATGACGGCTTACGGCAGCGCCGCAGCCAGGACAGCGCGGCGGATACAACAGGTTCAGCAGCCATTCCTTCAGCATATTTCTTCCTCCCTCAGCCGCTGAGCCAGCAAGGTAAAGCGCCGGCTCGTCCGCACGTTTTGAACGGCCGTGCGCAGGGCCGCTTTCGTACCGACGAGGATAACCTTGCCCTTGGCCCTCGTAACCGCTGTATACAGCAGGTTCCGCTGCAGCATGATGCCATGGCTGTTGACGAGCGTCATGATAACCGTATGGTACTCGCTCCCCTGGCTCTTATGAACCGTTATAGCATAGGCCAGGGTAATTTCATCGATTTCCTGCCCTTCGTACTTGATGTCCTGCTCCGGATAGCGCACGTACACGATGTCGTCCTGCACGGCAAAAATCTCACCGATGTCGCCGTTAAATACGCCCTTGTCATAGTTGTTCTGCTTCTGCATGACCTTATCGCCTGTACGGAAGGTCATCTTTCCCGCCTTATGCTCGCCTTTTCCTTTTTGGGGTCCGTTGACGGCGGACTGTATGACGGCGTTTAAGTTGTCGACGCCGCAGGGATTTTTATACATAGGCGACAGCACCTGCACGGCGAACTTGTCGCCGGCCTCCGCCGTTTCTGCCGCGTACAGCCGGCAGATCACGTCCGCGCCCTGTTCTTCCCGTTCAATTTCCACGAATCGGAATTCCTCGTCTTCATTGACTACGGGCAGGCGGCCGCCGTTGATGAGATGGGCGTTCGTCACGATGCGTCCCCCTTCTTTCTGGCGGAAAATCGTCTGCAGCCGCACGACGGGGAGTATTTCGGACTGAATAATATCGTGAAGGACGGCGCCGGCTCCGACCGACGGCAGCTGATCTGCGTCGCCGACGAGGATGCACCGGCAGCGCGGGCTCAGTGCCTGCAGCAAGTGATACAGCATTTCCATATCCAGCATGGAAACTTCGTCGACGATGACCAAATCGGCGGGCAGCTGCTTCGTTTCGTTGTATTCGAAAACCTGCCGGCCGCCGGCAAAGCCTTCCGGCACGAGAAGGCGGTGAATCGTCTTAGCCTTGCGCTCCGTCGTTTCGGCCAGGCGCTTCGCCGCCCGCCCCGTAGGCGCGCACAAGACGATGCGCAGCCCTTCCTGCTCGGCCAGGCGGATGATTGCCTGCACGACCGTCGTCTTGCCGGTCCCCGGGCCGCCGGTAATGACCAGCATTCCCGACTGCAGGGATTGGGATACGGCTTCGCGCTGCCCCTCGGCCAGCTGGAACTGGCACGACTCCTGCCAGCGGTCTAAAAACAATTCCACATGCCGCCGCGGCTTAGGCGGCGTATACGCGGCCATTTCCCGTATCCGCTCGGCAACGCCCCGTTCTTCTTCATAGGCCTGCAGCGTATACACATAGGTCTCGCCGCCGTAGTCATCGGCACAAAGCTGCCCCATGGCGAGCGCTTCAGTCAGCACATCCCGCAGCATCAGCTGTTCCGCCCGCAAGATGAGGGACGCCCGGTAGACGAGCTCCCTATCAGGAATACATACGTGGCCGTTCTGTGTCATGTCTTGAAGGACATACGTCAAGCCCGCCGCCAGCCGCTCCGGCGACTGCGGGTCCATGCCGTACGCCAAGGCAATCTGGTCGGCCGTTTTAAAGCCGATGCCGTCTATTTCGGCAATCATGCGGTACGGCTCCTCTGTCAGAACATACAGGGCTTCTTCGCCGTATTTCTGCACGAGCCGCGCCGCATAGCGCCCCGACACGCCGTGGGTCTCCAAATCCAAGGCCAGGTCGTTGACCTGCTTTTCTTCATAAAACGATTCAGTAATGACGGCCAGCTTTTTCGCGCCGATGCCTTCGATTTCCAGCAGGCGTTTTGGTTCCTTTTCCAGGACGGCCATCGTCTGGCTGCCGAAGGCCGATACGATACGGCGAGCCAGAGACGGCCCGATGCCCTTGACGGCGCCCGACGCCAAAAACCGCTCGATGCCGTCGGCCGTATCGGGAATGAGGCGCTTCCACGCCGACGCCGCCATTTGGCGGCCATACTTTTTATGCTGGGTCCACCGGCCCATGATTTCTATGCGGTCTCCAACCAGCGGCTTCGGGCCGTTTCCCGTAACCGTCAGCAGGGACTCGTCGTCTTCGCGCCGAATGCGGAAAACTATATAATCCGAATCGGGGGCCTCAAACAAAACGCGTTCTACCGCCCCCTGCACCGTTTCCATATCTGTCATATTTATAACTTCATATACTCCCGTTCATAGTTTTTGCTTTCATCCATAATGCATTGATAAATCTTCTGCAAGTACGGAGCCAACTCCTTATACTGCGCCATGGCGGCAATCTTGTCGAGGACCTGCCGCTCCCGCCGCGGGTCGAATATTTCCATGTGATTTTCCTTTTTATATGCGGCTACCTTCGCCACTACCTGCATGCGCTGCTCCAGCAAATTCGTCAGCTCTTTGTCCAGCCTGTCGATTTCCTTCCGGCATTCTTCCAAATTCATAAGTGTCTCCTTCTACGCAAATAAGATGGTACATATGTACTTATTATACGATATATGTCATACCCTGGCTAGGCGGAAATAGACAGCAAAAAACCTGAAGCAGCGCAGCGCTGCCTCAGGCAGATAAAATACGTATGACGCGTCGCTATTCATTTCCAGCCAACGTCAGCAGCAGCTGAAACCGCTGGTCCGTCCGCCGCTGAATCGCCGCGATCGCTTCGTCACTGAGGGCTTTGAACTTGCCGATGGCTTTGACGAAGTCGGCTACGGGCAGGGGATTGGCCGGCTTGACGTTTACGGTCAGCTTGCCTTCGGCCATTTCCCACAGAGGAAACAGATTGGACTCTACAGCCCGGCGAGCCATCGTAATACTCATGTGGCTACCATAGCCCCAGCCCGTCGGGCAGGGCGAGAAAACATGCAGGTACGCGAAGCCCTTCTTGCTGGCCGCCAACCCCTTCTGGATTTTTTCCACCATGTCCTTCATATGGGACGGCGAGGCCGTAGCACAGTATTCGATCTGATGCATAGCCATGATGAGGGGCACATACTTCTGCTGCTGTTCCTTGCCGCTGATTTTGCTGCCCAGAGGCGTCGTCGACGTGCGGGACCCCAGCGTCGTCGTCGAGCTGCGCTGATACCCCGTGTTCATATAGCCTTCGTTGTCGTAGCAGATATACAGCATCTTTTCGCCGCGCTCTGCCGCGGCCGACAAGCTCTGAAAGCCGCAGTCAGCTGTCGCGCCGTCTCCTGCGACGGCGACGATGTTGACATCACTCCGTCCCTTCCGTTCGTACATGCGCGACAAGCCGCTTAAAAAGGCCGCCGTGTTGTCCAGAAGGGTAATGTGAACCGGCGTTTTCTGCCCGTTGGCATAGTTCCAGCCGACGACGCCGGCGCCGGCCAAGCATCCCGGCGGAATCGCCACAATAGTATTCTTTCCGGCGACCTGCATGACCCGCCGCAGGATCAATTCGCCGCCGCAGCCCTGACAGGCCGACATGCCCGGCGTAATCTGATCGGGCGCGTCCTTCAGCAATGATACATAGTTCATACGATTCCCTCCTCAATCCTTCAGCAGCCACTTGACGGGCCGTTCGCCTTTTTCATCTTTATGGGTTTCTAATTCATCTATAAGTCCTGAAATTTCCGTCAATGAAATATCGGCGCCGCCTAAGCCGCCGATAGCCGAAAAATGACAGTACGACGCCCCCTGGTCGGCAAGGGCCGCCTTGACTTCCACATGCATCGGCCCCTGGCTCCAGCCGAAGGATACGCTTCGGTCGAGGACACAGAAGGCCTTCTTGCCCAGAAGAGCCTTGGCAATGCGGTTTCCCGGGAAGGGCCGCGTGAAGCGCAGGCGGATGAGGCCGGCTTTGACGCCCTTTTCACGGGCTATGTCAACGGCGTCCTTCGCTGTGCCGCTCATGCCGGCAATGGTAATCAAAACGACGTCGGCGTCGTCGAGGCGGTATTCTTCAATCGCGCCGCCGTAAGACCGGCCGAAGGCGGCGGCGAATTTCGCGTCTACCTCTTCCAGTACGGCTAGGGCCCGTTCCATTGCATCCAAATGGCTCTTTCTGTATTTCATCAGCAGCGGGCCCGCCGTCAGCGGGTCCAGAGCCAGAGGCTTATCGGGATTTAAAATAGGATTCCAATCTGCGCTGTAATGAGGCAGGAATGCATCGACGTCTTCCTGATCAGGCAATTCCGCACCCTCCGTCAGATGGGAGCTGTAAAAGCCGTCGTAGCACACGTTGATAGGCAATAAGACCCGCGGATCTTCGGCCAGCATGTAGCCCTGAATGATCATGTCGATGATTTCCTGATTGCTCTCGCAGAATACCTGCATCCAGCCGGCTTCACGGACGGACATGGCGTCCTGCTGGCCGCTCCACACCGTTTCAGGCGACGTCATTTCCCGCGTTGCCAAGGCCATGACCATGGGCAGGCGCAGCGTAGCCTGCCGCATATAGGGCTCGAACATCAGGGCCAGCCCTTGGGCGCTCGTCGCCGTAAAGACCCGTCCTCCGCCGGCAGACGCACCCTGGACGGCGCTCATGGCCGAATGCTCGCTCTCTACCTGAATCATTTCCGAGTCCAGCCGGCCGTCGTATATCATATCAGCTAAATGTTCTACGACCTTGGACTGCGGCGTAATCGGGTACGCCGCTATTAAATCGGGACGGCACAAAGCCGCCGCTTCCGCCGCCGCGTCGTTTCCCGTCAATACTACTTTTCTGCTCATCGTCTAAATTCCTCCTTCCGGCGCCATATCAATCGCTTTGCGCGGGCATTCCTGAGCGCAGATGCCGCAGCCCTTGCAGTAATCGTAGGTAATTTCGTACGTATTATCTTCACGGCCGACGATGGCGTTCACCGGACAGTACGTCAGGCACATGCCGCATTCTACGCATTTTTCCTTGTCCATAACCGGGCGGAATACGCGCCACGACGCCGTATCCAAAATATACATCCCCGTATCGCCGACCGGCGTAATATGAAGACGTTCGCTCATACTCTCTCCCCCTTACTTGTATTCCGCAGCGCTGTCGTAAGCCCGGACAGCTGCTTCCTTATTCTCTGCGCCAAAGGTATGCTCAATCTTATCCAACAGCGTATCCTTATCCACCAAGCCTGTCGCCTTGGCAAAAGCGCCGAGCATGGCCGTATTCGGCATGTTGCGGCCTAACAGGCCTTCCGAAATTCCCGCGGCGTCGACGAGCCATACGCTGCCGGCCTGAGGCGGAAGGGGCAGCTCTTCCCGTGTTTTAGTCGTATTGAGAATCACCATACCGCCTGCTTTCAAGCCGTCGAAGGTCTCCGGCGCCGACACGAGGGAATCGTCAAATATAATCAAGATATCCGGCTCATAGACCTGCATACGGCGGCGGATCGGTTCGTGAGACAACCGCAGATACCCAAATACAGGCGATCCCTTCCGTTCTACACCGAAAAAGGGAATCGCCTGTCCGTATAGTCCTTCGGCTACGGCCGCTTCCACGACGAGCTGCGACGCCTTAACCACACCCTGGCCGCCGCGGCCCTGCAAACGAATTTCCTTCATAGTTTCATCTCCTTTTTTTATTCATATAAAGATACTTTTGTTTCTCTATATGAAATTTATATTTCTATGTTAGAATGTTTAAATCAATATGTCAATGAAAAATATGATGCATGAGAAAGCGATATTTTCCGCCTCTTTATGATGTGCCCGCGTCATATCTATAGGTCTCTTACGGTGAGTATGCTATAATAAAAATGATTTATACATTGTACACAAAAAACTAACCCCGCAAAGGATACTGTATATGAAAGAAGACGCCTCGAATAAAGAAAAATATATACTCACCTCTGTAGACAATACGCTGTCTCTCCTAAATCTCTTCTTCGACTATGAAGAACTCAGCGTAAACGACGCGGCCAAGCTGCTGGGCCTCAGCCGCAGCACAGTGTTCCGTTTCATGGTCACCTTGGAAAACCGCGGCTTTTTATCGAAGACCGACCACGCCACCTATCGTCTGGGCCTCAACATGTTTTCCCTAGGCATGCTGGCCTATAACCGCATGGAGCTGGCAGCCCTCATCCATCCCTACCTGCAGGACATCGCCCGGCAGACGGGAGAAACGAGTCATTTAGGCATCGTCGACGACGGCATTCACATCATGTTCATCGACCGCGCCTTAGGCACGTCGCAGCTGAAAATGGAAACGGCCCTGGGCTATCGTCAGCTCGCTCACCACACGGCATCGGGCAAGGCGATTTTAGGATTTCAGTCCGACCAGGTCATACGAGAATATATAAAAAGAGTCAGCTTCCAAAAGCTGACCCCTGCGTCTCTCGGCGATGCCGGCGAGCTCCTCCACCTTCTCGACCAGGTAAAAAGAGAGGGCTACGCCTGCGACAACGAAGAAAGCGAACTCGGCCTGACCTGTTTTGCCGTCCCTATCGTCGACGCAACAGGACGAGCTGTCGCCTCCATCAGCATTTCCGGCCCGACGACGCGCATGAAAACGCATAAAAAATCGCATATTGTCCTGTTGAAACATACGGTTGACGAATTGTCCAGGACATTGCGTTAAATGCCTGCTCCAGCGTATTTTATTTTCAAATTTGGTATAAACCCTGATGAAACCTTTAATTGTCAACAAGAAAAACATTCGCTATAATATACAGGTAAGTTTTTTTTACTATAGTAATACTATAAAAAAGGTTGTGATTGAATGAAAGAAGAACAACAACAGCTGCGCCGTAGCTTAAAAGCCCGCCATCTGAACATGATCGCCATCGGCGGCGCTATCGGCACAGGCCTGTTTGTCGCCGGCGGCGAGACCGTCAGCACAGCCGGTCCGGGCGGTGCCCTCGTTGCCTATTCCCTCATCGGCGTCATGGTATATTTCCTTATGACCAGCTTAGGGGAAATGGCAGCGTACCTGCCGGTCAGCGGCTCATTTGAAACGTATGCCAACCGCTACGTCGATAAATCCCTAGGCTTCGCCTTGGGCTGGAACTATTGGTTCAACTGGGCTATTACCGTCGCAGCCGAACTGGTTGCCGGCGCCCTGATCATGAAATACTGGTTCCCCGACGTGCCGGCTGCCGTATGGAGCGGTATTTTCCTGCTTATCTTATTTATCCTCAATTATTTGTCGACCCGCTCGTACGGTGAAAGCGAATTTATCTTTGCTGGTATCAAAGTTCTGACAGTATTAATTTTCCTCTGCGCCGGCGCCTTCCTCATTCTGGGACTCGGGCCCGAGCCGTCGCCGGGATTCGTAAACTGGACGGTCGGCGATGCGCCCTTCGTCGGCGGATTTACCGCCATGCTGAGCATCTTCATGGTTGCCGGCTTCTCCTTCCAGGGAACGGAAATGATCGGTATCGCTGCCGGCGAAAGTGAAAATCCGGAAAAAAACGTTCCCCGTGCCGTTCACTCTATTTTCTGGCGTATTTTGTTATTCTATTTAGGAGCCTTCGTCGTCATTGGGTTCCTCATTCCCTATACGGACCCGAATCTTCTCAATTCGAGCGTAGAAAATATTTCTATCAGCCCCTTTACGCTGGTATTTGAACGCTTCGGCCTGGCTGCCGCCGCCTCGATTATGAACGCTGTTATTTTAACAGCCGTATTATCTGCCGGCAACTCCGGCCTGTACGTCTCGACGCGTATGCTCTACGCCATGGCCCAGACCGGCCAGGCACCAAAATGTTTCCTCAAGCTGAATAAGCGCGGCGTTCCGTCGTATGCGCTGTTCGCAACGGTTATCTTTGGCCTGGCAGCCTTCCTTACGTCGCTCATCGGCGAAGGCAAGGCCTACGACTGGCTCGTCAACATCAGCGGCATGGCCGGCTTTATCACCTGGATCGGCATCGCTATTTGCCATTACCGCTTCCGCCGCGCCTACGTGGCCCAAGGCAAGGATTTAAAGGAATTGCCCTACAGAGCAACCTTCTTCCCCTTCGGCCCCCTGCTGGCCCTGCTCATGTGCATCATCGTTACGGCCGGTCAGAACTACTCGGCCTTTACGGGAGCAGAAATTGACTGGTACGGCGCCAGTGTCGCCTACATCGGCATTCCCGTCTTCCTCGCCGTATACCTGTATCACAAGGTAAAACACCATACGAATATTATTCCGCTGGACGAAGTAGACTTGTCCCGCCATAAATAAGACAAACAAAAAGAAGGCACGCGAACGTTATATATGATTCGCGTGCCTTCTTTTTGATTTCCTACAGCATCTGTCCGGCATGTACATCGCCACCTGCATGAGCTGCAGCCATCTTAGCTCTCTTCTCCGCGTTGTGCTTGCCGAACCAGTGGATGCGGCATTCGCGGCTGCAGAAAATCCGCCGCCGGTCCAGCGGGTCCGTAACGAGGACATGCTTTCCGCATTCCCGACAGGAAAACTTGCGGTATACCGTGACGGCCTTTACTTTCTTCGAATGTTTCCAGTACAGCTTTTCGCAATGCTGGGAGCAAAACTTCATCCTGCCGTCCGAATGATCCCGTACTCTGACGATGGTACCGCATTTCAGACAGCGGAATTCACGAATTACCGGAGCCGTAGCCGGAGCGGCGGCCCGGATATCGTTGACGCCATGACGGTTGGCATACCGCCGGCATTCGGCGCTGCAGTATTTCTGAATAGATCGCCGCGGCGTAAATTCTTTCCCGCAAATTACACAATTCATCGCTTCACTTCCTCGCTCTCTCGTCATACGCCGTCGGCGACATGCCGCATCGTCAACTACCAGCGTACGTTTTAATATATTTATAATTTACATTAATGGTTTCATAATATTTTTTAATATATAACTACATTATATAGAGAGTGCCCGGAAAAATCAATTGGTTTTGATAAAATAAATACAAATTCTTCAAAAGCCGTTTTTTTCATTATAAACGAAAAGCCCCGCCTGTACAAATGCAGGCGGGGCCTTCCGCATAGGCTTCGGCTTATTTTACCGTAATTAATTCGTAGTCTCTTACGCCAAGGCCGATTTTTTCAGCATGGCGCAGCGTAGCTTCCCAGTTGATATCCGGATGAACGTCGAGGAAATGGTCGTGGTGGCATTCCCAATCGGGTTTCGCCAGATTATCGGACAGCTGGCTGTTCGGCAGCGGCGTGGCCTTTAAGCAGGCGTCGACGCAGGCCTGGTCGAGGGCAACCGGGTCGAAGGAAGCGAACATGCCAATATTCGGCAATACGGGCGCATCGTTTTCACCATGGCAGTCGCAGTTCGGCGAAATGTCCATGACCAGGTTGATATGGAAGCACGGACGGTCCTGGCAGACGGCCTGAGCATATTCAGCCATCTTGTAATCCAGTTTTTCGCTGGCGTCCCACTGCACCGTGTGAATGGCGTCGAAGGCGCAGGCGCCGATGCAGCGGCCGCAGCCCTTGCACAAATCTTCGTGAATATGGGCGATGTTGTCTTCGTATGTAATCGCGTTGGAACCGCATTCGGATGCGCAGCGGCGGCAGCCTTTGCACTTCTTGGCCTTGACAGCCGGCTTGCCCGACGAATGCTGTTCCATCTTACCGGCGCGGCTGCCGCAGCCCATGCCGATGTTTTTAACGGCGCCGCCGAAGCCGGTCATTTCATGGCCTTTAAAGTGAGCCAGGCTGATAAATACGTCGGCGTCCATAATAGCCCGGCCAATCTTGGCGTTCTGTACGTATTCGCCGTTTTTAACGGGAATTTCCACTTCGTCCGTGCCGCGCAGGCCGTCGCCGATGATGATCTGACAGCCCGTCGTAATCGTGTTGTAGCCGTTCAGGTTGGCACAGTCCAAATGTTCCAGGGCGTGCTTGCGGCTGCCGGGATACAATGTATTGCAGTCCGTCAGGAAGGGCTTACCGCCTAATTCTTTAACCAAGTCGGCGACGGCTTTAACGTACTGCGGGCGAATCGATGCCAGACAGCCTAATTCGCCAAAATGCATTTTGATGGCGACGAATTTTCCTTCGAAGTCGATCGTTTCGATGCCGGCTTTCTTGCACAGCTTCTGCAGCTTCATCAGATTATTTGTACCTACTTTACAGCGAAAATCCGTAAAATATACTTTTGCTTTTTCCATAACCTACCTCCCGATAAACTCATTCTCATAAACATCTTCATTGTATCACATGAAGTACGCTCTAAGTCAAGGAGAAGAAAATTATAAAATAAGCGTCCCCTAAGGGGACGCTCTTTTCATATCTTAGTGGTGGAACAACCGCAAGCCGGTCATTGCCATAGCAATATTGTATTTGTCACATGTTTCGATGACATTGTCGTCGCGGATAGAGCCGCCGGCCTGAGCGATGTAATCGACGCCGCTGCGGTGGGCCCGTTCTACGTTATCACCAAAGGGAAAGAAAGCGTCGCTGCCTAGCGCTACGCCGTGGAGCTGACCGATCCAGGCTTTCTTTTCTTCTCTCGTAAGGGGTTCCGGCTTCTGAGTAAACAGATTCTGCCATACACCGTCGGCCAGTACGTCTTCGTAGTCATCGGAAATATAGACGTCGATAGCGTTGTCGCGATCCGGGCGGCGCATGTCATCGCGGAACGGCAGGGCCAATACCTTCGGATTCTGGCGAAGCCACCAGATATCGGCCTTATTGCCGGCCAGGCGCGTGCAGTGAACGCGGGACTGCTGGCCTGCGCCGACGCCGATGGTCATGCCGTCCTTGACGTAGCAGACCGAGTTGGACTGCGTATATTTCAGGGTAATCAGCGCTACGAGCAAATCGCGCTGCGCCGCTTCGGGGATGTCTTTATTTTTCGTCGGGCGGTTCTGGAACAAGTCGGCCGTAATCTTGGCGTTATTGCGTTCCTGTTCAAAGGTAATGCCGTATACGTCCTTCGATTCGACAGGCTGAGGAACGTAATCGGGGTCGATCTTCAGCACGCAGTAGTTGCCCTTTTTCTTCGTCTTGAGAATAGCCAGGGCTTCGTCCGTATATCCCGGAGCCACGACGCCGTCGGATACTTCCCGTTTCAACAGCGTCGCCGTTTCAGCGTCGCAAATATCCGACAAGGCGACGAAATCGCCGTAGGAGCTCATGCGGTCTGCGCCGCGGGCGCAGGCATAGGCCGAAGCAAGGGGAGATAATTTCAAATCGTCTACATAATAGATTTTTTTCAGCGTATCGCTCATGTCGGTCGCAACGGCGGCACCAGCCGGGCTGACATGCTTAAAGGACGCCGCGGCGGGAAGGCCTGTCGCCTCTTTCAATTCCTTGACCAGCTGATAGCTGTTGAAGGCGTCGAGCAGATTGATGTAGCCCGGACGGCCGTTCATGACTTCAAAGGGCAGTTCGCTGCCGTCTTTCATGTATACTCTTGCCGATGATTGATTCGGATTGCAGCCGTATTTCAATTGCAATTCTTTCATTAGTATTACCTCCTGAAAATAAGAAATTTCCTGGCAAAAATAAAAATACCGACACTTCTGGAACCTTCGCCCAGACGGTCGGCTGTAATGAACCATGCTCCCCGTGGTAGCTCCACTTCCGTCAGTCACATGCTTCTGTTTCATTATACAAGGCGCAGCCGCCCTGTGTCAATGGGAAACAGACAAGGGCGGCGCCTTTTAGCGATATGCTCGCTCAACTTATAATTTCGTCTTATAATACGACTGGCTGGTATACAGTGCCGCCACAGGATTATGGCCCGTTACGCGGTCCTTGACAACCAGCGTCGTCGTCAAGGCCTCGGAATATTTGTAAAATAAGCTGTCGTGGCCGACGCACAAGCCCATGACGATGTTCATATCCGTATGCTCGGCATTGAGCATCTTGGCCTGGAGGATGGGATTGCAGGCGTTGACGCCGACGGCGTTGCATTTTTCGTCAATTCCCAGCTCTGCCTTGGGAACGGCGCCGGCCTTGCAGGCCATGCCGAAGACTTCAAAGCCGTGCTTGCGCAGAATCCCTGCCAGCATCCGCGTTTCCTGTATCAGGCCGACACAAGTCGCAATGCCGATTTTATGGAAATTCATGCGTTTGGCAAATTCAATAGTCTCCTGGACGCGGCACCACTTTAAATAGCCGTCGCATTCGACGCCAGCCGCCGTCTGCATGACCTGCTGATTGTCGTCCTGCTCATACAGTGCTAGGGCTTCTCGTTTCACGTCTTCATCCATGTGCGTCGTCACGCAGAAATCGGGATATTCCTTGTTCATGACGTTGCAGTTCACTACGCCGCAGTCGGCGCAGGAAAGGGTTCGTTCTGCCATTGTCTTCACAACCTTTCCGTTTACTATAACTATTTCATAATCAAATATAACAGCATTCCGTTGAGGCACACCCAGGGAATCCAGGCGATAATCCCCATAAAATGCATGAAGCCCCTTCCCTTGCCGCCTTTATAAGCCAAGCCGGCCGCAAGGATGCCGACAAACAGGCTGACCAGATAATAGACGGCGCTCCACTCCACAGTATAAAAGAGAAAGGCCAGAAACGCCGGTGTGCCGACGCTGCGCGCTATAGAACTGATGCGCAGCATAATCGGGTTTTGCAGCGCATAGGCCGGGTCCGCGCTGAGTTTGCAGTATTTATAATTCCAAAAATATAATAAGCCCGTTACCAATCCGCAAAGTATAAGCTGTATCATCGAACGACTCCTTTATATAATCCATCAGTCTGCGCTTCAGCGGCTGAGCGCGATCCGCTCCATATCTTCGGGGACGTACACGGCGCCGCCGTAATAGGCCTTCGCTTCTTCCGTATACAGCCCCTTCCGGCTGCTGCCGGTCTTTTCTTCCGTGTGGTACAGCACCAAACGCGCCGCGCCGAGAGAAGCCGCCGTTTCCGCCGCGTCCTTTACCGTGCTGTGGTTCTTCTCATAGGGCCGGAACAGATCTCTATGCTCGTATAAGCAAAAGGCCTCGGCCAGCAGCCAATCCGTTCCTTCGGCGTACTGCCGGCAGCGCTCGTTATACGGCTCGTCGCCCAGACAGGTCAGCCTCATGCCGTCGGGGAAGGTCAATAGATATCCGAATTGCTTGGCCTTGGTCGAGCAGATATCAAAGGCCGTAAGGGACAGGCCGAGAAACTCCACCGTGTCGCCGTCTTTCAATTCGTGAATGCAGATGTTCTTGCCAATACAGGCAAAATCCTTCTTTTTAAACATCATTTCCGCCATAGACAGCAGCATTTGCTTCACCACGTCGTGACAATAAATGTGGAACTGCCCGTCGTATGCTCCGGATCCCATCAGCGAAGCGATCTTGCGCATGACCCAGAGGACGCCCATGATATGGTCCGTATGGCCGTGGGTTACAAACATATAATGCAAATCCGTATAAGCGACGCCGCCGTCTTCCAAGCGCTTGAAAATGCCGTTTCCGCCGCCGGCGTCGGTTAAAAACCATTGTCCCTCAGCCGTACGGACGGCAAAGCACGTGTTATACCGGCGCACAGCCATCGCATTTCCCGTTCCCAACATCAATAATTCTGTACCTGACACGCTATCTCCCCTTCTATCGCAGTACGACGCCGCGAACTGTAATTTTCAAAATCTCAAAGGACATGCCCGTCGTATATTCTATATCCTGCTGCAGTCCCTTTTTGATGGTGCTCATGAGTTTTTTCAGATTTTCGCCGTAATATACCGTTACGACTAAAAATACGGCCAGCCCGTTCCCTTCCGACTCGCGGTTTTTATCGATCCGCAGGCGGTTGACCTTTGCCAATCCGCCTATCTGCCGCAGGCGGTGGATAATCAGATGCTCCAGCATTTCGTTGGAAAAGGTCAATTTCCCGTAATAGCTGAAAACGGGACGCACAACAGAATGCTCGAAATCCGGAGCCTTTTGATTCCGCCGGGTCAGCAGGGAGTGGATGGGCGCCAGCAAATACCCGCGGAAGCGCGGCTTGAGCTCCATCGTCGGCACGGGAATGATGTGCTTTCCCTCGTTGATGCGAATCGTCCGGGCCTTTTCAATTTCGACAGGACACGACACGTCTTCGATGCGAATGTACGAGTCCGCTTCGGGCAGCCCCAAGGCCTCGCAGATGCGGTGTATCATGTGCTTCGACGTACCTAAAATAAGGAGCTGATCCGGCTGCAGCTCGTCCAAGGCGTCTTTTACGCTTTGAGCATGCTTCTTCTGCAGAAAAATCGCCCGGCGGACGGCTTTCATGCGGTTCGTTTCTTCCTTAGCCGAGCGGCCGGCGACGATGCGGTTTTGATAAATCAGCAGGCCGTCGTCAATGATGCAGGAAATATGATGGTCGTACGCCACGTCCAGGGCGTGATGACTTTTTCCCGTACCGCTGGCTCCGATAAATCCGATGACTTTCATAGCGTTCACCTATTTCTTCTTATATTGCAGCAAAGGCTCTATACGCGCCGAATCAAAGGAAAATACGCCGACCTGCTCCGGATAGCGTCCCGTCGTACCGTGGAAATCCGAGCCGCCGCTGACATACCAGCCCTTTTCTTCGGCGACGGCTAAAAATTCTTCATAGCGTCCCCTGTTCTTCGGATGATATACCTCGATGCCGTCGAAGGAATGCGTCAGTACGTGGGGCAGCGCCGCATGGAGCAGGCCCGGATGCGCCAGTACGGCTAAGCCGCCGGCCTGATGGATCAGCTCGATGCATTCGTCAATCGACTTACGGCGATAGGGCACGTAAGCCGGGCCGCCGCGATATAATATCGTATCAAAGACGGCCGTCACGTCGGGAAAGTATCCCTTCGCCACGAGCATGCGCGCAATGTGGGGGCGGCCGATGGTGCCGCCGCGGGCTAATACGCCTTCGATTTGCTCCCTGTCGAGGACATATCCTAAGGACTCACAGCGCTCGACGATTTCCATGGCCCGCATCTGGCGGCGCATCTTAAACTGCGCGCAGTATTCCTGCAAGGCGGCGTTTTCCGTATTGAGATAATAGCCCAGAACGTGGACGTCCTCGCCGTCGTAATCGGAGCTCATTTCCATCGCCGGGATGATGCGGACGCCGGAATTCAGCCGGCAGCCCGTCGTATAGGCGTCGATCGTGTCGTGGTCGGAAATAGACATGACGTCCAACCCGGCCTGGACAGCCAGATTCGTCAGCTCTTCGGGAGTATACACGCCGTCGGAGCAGGTCGTATGCATGTGCAAATCGACTTTCACTTGGCTCCTCCTTTCAACAATTCCAAAATGGACTTGACGCCGACGCCGGTCGCGCCGAAAAAGCCCGTTTCGTCCTTTTTCTCGCAAAAGGCTGTGCCGGCAATGTCCAAGTGAATCCATGGAATGTCGGGATGGACAAACTGCTTGATGAACAAGCCCGCCGTAATCGCCCCGCCGTCGCGGCCGCCCGTATTCTTGAGGTCCGCCACGTCGCTTTTGAGGAGGTCTTCATATTCCCGGTCAGCCGGAAGCTGCCACACCTTTTCGTGAACCGCCGCGGCCACGTCGAAGAAGCGGTTCATCCATTCCTGATGGTTGCCGATCATGCCGGAACGCACCGTTCCCAAGGCAGTTACGCAGGCGCCGGTCAAGGTAGCCAGGTCGATGAGCTTTGTCGCCCCCAGCTCCTGGGCATAGGACACGGCGTCGGCTAGGATCAGGCGGCCTTCGGCATCGGTATTTTTGATTTCCACCGTTTTGCCGCCGTACATCGTCAAGACATCGTCGACGTGGTACGCCATGCCCGACGGGATATTTTCTACCAGCGGAATCACAGCGACGACATTGACGGGATATTTCAGCAACATGAGAGCCCGTATGACGCCGACAGCCGCAGCCGCGCCGGCCATGTCGTCCTTCATGAATTCCTGATTAGCCTGGCTCTTGATGGATAAGCCGCCGCTGTCGTAGGTCACGCCCTTGCCGACGATGCCCAGCATGTCCTTGCTGTCCGGGTCGCCCTTATAGGTTATCGTCATGAGCTGCGGCGGGTTCATGCTGCCCTTGCCGACAGCGACGATACCGCCCATCTTCCGCTTTTCCAGCGCCCATTTATTGAGCATCTCGACGGTAATATTGTCGCCCTTGACGACGGCCGATACGATTTCCGAAAACCGCCGCGGCGTCAGCTCGTTCGGCGGCATGTTGACCAAATTGCGGGCCATGTACACGCCTTCGTATATGGCGGAATACATGTAGCACATCGTATTGAAGGCCTTGATTTCCAAGCTCGACGTAACCAGGTTGATGCTGCGGACAGTCCGCCCCTTCGCGTCGCTCTTATAATGAAGAAATTCGTAGTTCCGATATAATAAACCGTCGATTAAGGCACCGATATCCATCTCCAGCGTGTCGACCATAACGGCCAGCTCCGATACGCCTTCAGCCATCGCCGCGGCCATGAGACGCTTCGCCGTCAGAAAATCTTCATACGTAGCGTACCGTATGGGCTTCTTATGCAATCCAATCAAAAAATAGGTCTTACTCCGGCCTTCCGTCAGGCAGTGAAACACGCGCAGGGACGTATAATGCATGACGTCTTCATGCGCTTCCACGTAAGCCCGAATCAGCTCCCCGTCTTCCTTAGGAATGCGGGATAAAGCCAGCATCCGCGTATCGATGCCAATCGCCACGACATCCATACTGCCGTTACTGTTGCAAGTGATCATGGTATATCTCTCCTCAATCCATCATATAGCCGTCCGTATGATTTTATTATAAACATTATATATACAGATTCATTATACCGTCCTGCCGCCTGTAAAATCAAGAATAGAGCATTTTCTGCAAAAAAAATACCTATGCAGTGATGTTCTGCATAGGTAGTATGTGGTGGACCGTCAGGGGATCGAACCCTGGACACCCTGATTAAGAGTCAGGTGCTCTGCCAGCTGAGCTAACGGTCCATGTCATTTCTTTCTCCAAAGGACGTTTTATATATTACACCATCTGATAAGAAAATGCAAGCCTTTTTTCAAAATTTATCAAAAAATTTTTCTCACATCCAAAGGCCTCTCTGCTTTTGACCAAAAAAATCTCCGGCTGCGCGCCGGAGACTTTTTTCAAGGCTATGTCAGATTATTTGCCGCAGTATGCGATAACTTCGACTTCTACGAGAGCGCCCTTCGGGAGTTCAGCGACTTCTACGCAGGAACGAGCCGGCAACGTTTTGTTGAAATATTTAGCGTATACTTCGTTAACAGCGCCGAAGAAGCTGATGTTAGCCAAGTATACCGTCGTTTTAACGACATCGTCATAGGAAAGGCCAGCGGCTTCCAAGATAGCGCCGACGTTTTTCATGCTCTGTTCAGCCTGAGCCGTAACGCCGCCTGCTACGATTTTGCCCGTTTCCGGAACGAGGGGAACCTGACCGGATGCGAAGAGGAAATCACCAGCTTTGATAGCCTGGGAGTACGGGCCTACTGCGCCCGGAGCGTTTGTCGTGCTAATAACTTCTACTGCCATGATGATACAACATCTCCTTTTGATTTATTACTGTGAGTATTCTATATTATATCTTACTTTGTCCGTTTTGACTAGACAGTAAAATAAATATATCTGTCATAATTTAAATCCAATTAAAGCAAGTATCATACAGAAGGAAGCACGCAGACGCATGCTTCCTTTTAGTATGAATTAGTGTTTTGCTTTTAAGGTGCCGTCTTCATTATATTCGTTCTTACGATATCCAGCCAGGAAATATCCGGCCGTAACGATGATCATGAAGGTCCAGCCGGCGATAAGGGACATACGCGTATCCGGGTTGACCCACATGCCGATGGTAACGAGAACGAGGAAGATAAGGCAGAAATAGTTAGCGTACGGGAAGAGCGGCGATTTGAACGGGTGTTCAGCCATCGCTTTTTCACCCCAGCGTTTGCGGAAGTTCTTCTGCGAGTAAGCCAGTACGAACCAGGCAACCATACCGGGGAATACGCTGGCGCTGTAGATGTACAGGAACAACTTGGAATCAGGAATGAGGTAGTTCAAAACAACACCGAAGAGCAAGCAGGCTAAGGTGACCATGATGCCGTGCTGCGGTACGCCGTGAGAGGACAATTTGCCGAAGAATTTCGGAGCCTGGCCGTTTTCAGCCAAGGTGTACAACATACGGCCGGAGCTGTAAATACCGCTGTTGCAGCCGGACAATGCAGCCGTCAGTACGACGAAGTTGATGATACCGGCGGCGGAGGTAACGCCTACTTTAGCGAAGGTCGTTACGAAGGGGCTGCCGAGCATGCCCAGTTCATCCCAAGGATACAAGGTGATGACGACGAAGATAGCGCCGATGTAGAAGATAAGAATACGCCAAACGATGTTTTTCGTAGCTTTGCGCAGCGTTTCTTTCGGGTTCTGCGCTTCCCCGGCCGTTATCCCGACTAGTTCGACGCCCTGGAAGGCCGCCGCGACGACGCACATTGCGCTGATCATGCCGCCGAAGCCGTTGGGGAAGAAGCCGCCGTGAGACCAGAGGTTGGAGAAACCGAGGGGCACGCCGTTGTTGCCGAAGCCGAACAGAATGATCATCGCGCCGACGACGAGCATGACGACGATAGTCGTAACTTTGATAATGGCAAACCAGAATTCGAATTCGCCATAGTATTTAACGGCAGCCATGTTAGCCAAGGTTACGATGAGCATGCCGCCTAAGGCCGATATCCACTGGGGAACGTCGGGGAACCAGAAGTGAACATAAATGCCTACGGCCGTTACTTCCGAAAGACCTACCGTAACCCACAGGAACCAATAGCACCATGCCGTCAAGTAGCCGGCAAAGGGACAAATATACTTATGACCATACGTAGCAAAGGAGCCCGTTACCGGTTCCAGATAGAGCATTTCGCCCATGATACGCATGATGAAGAACATAACCAAGCCTGCCAATGCATAGCAGAGCAATACGGACGGACCGGCAGTCTGAATCGTGCTGGCCGAGCCCATGAACAGGCCGACGCCAATCGTACCGCCCAAGGCGATCATTTCCACGTGGCGTGGCTTTAACCCACGCTCTAATTTGCTGTTGTCTTCCATGATAAAGACCTCCTTTTAGGGCTTATTTCAACGTAACGTGATAGTGGTTGTCTTTCAGCGTTTCGAACAATGTTTCTACATGTTTTTCGTTAGCCGTTTCCAGTTCACACGAAACTGCCGTATAGCCCATGCCGATGTTGTGCTGGCTGCGTTCATGCGTAATGGAGAGGATGTTCGCGTTGGAATTGGAAATGATGGAAATCAATTTAACCAATTCGCCCGGCTGGTCGGGAATGACCGTTTCGAAGAAGACCTTGCGCCACGAACGGAGCAGGCCGCTGTTGATGACGCGGGACATTCTGTTGACGTCGATGTTGCCGCCGCTGACCAGAGCCGCTACCTTCTTGTTGCGGATGCCGGAAACCTTGCCGTTCATGAGAGCGGCAACCGGTACGGCGCCGGCGCCTTCTGCAACAGTCTTAACGCGTTCGATGAGCCAGAGGATTGCTGCGGCAATTTCCGTTTCGTCGACCGTTACGATGTCGTCGACATATTTCTGGCAGATTTCATAGGTCAAGTCGCCCGGCGTTTTTACCGTAATGCCGTCGGCTAAGCTGGCTTTACCGTCGACAGTTAAAATCTGACCTTTTTCAATGGATTCTTTCATGGAAGGCATGTTCGCCGTCTGTACGCCGATAATCTTGATTTTCGGGTTGATGTTTTTAGCTGCGACAGCCAGGCCGGAAATCAATCCGCCGCCGCCGATAGGAGCTACGATGACGTCGATATCGGGAATATCTTCGAGAATTTCCAGAGAAATCGTACCCTGGCCGGCGATAACCTGGGGATCGTTAAAGGGATGTACGAAGGTGTAGCCGTATTTTTCCGTCAATTCTACGGCTTTAGCGGCAGCTTCGTCGAAGAAATCGCCGTGGAGGACGACGTTTGCGCCGTAACCGCGCGTAGCGGCTACTTTCATCAGAGGAGCATGTTTAGGCATGCAGATCGTCGACTGGCAGCCGTATACGCTGGCGGCCAATGCCACGCCCTGTGCATGGTTGCCTGCCGATGCGGCGATAACGCCTTTTTCACGTTCTTCCGGCGTAAGGGAAGCAACTTTGTTATACGCGCCTCTCAGCTTGAAGGAACCGGTACGCTGTAAGTTTTCCAATTTCAGCCATACGTCGCAGCCAGCCACTTCGCTGACAGATGTCGCATAAGACAAGCCAGTCTTCTGGGCAACGCCTTTCAACCGTTCCTGCGCTTCCTTGACCATCGCAAGGGTAACTCGTTCTTCACTCATAATTATTCCTCCTAAATATATAAAGACATGAGATATGCATAATGCTCATTGCATCTATCCGTAATGAGCAATTCGCTTTTTACATCCTCACTATACCTTTTTTTCTGTCCACTGTCAACAGATTTGTTACATTTTTAACATTCTCAAAATATGCTCGTTATTGCTTTATTATCTTACGTTTCAAGGCCTATATTCGTTATTTTAAGGTATATGCTGTTTAAAATTTAAAAGTTTTTACACTTTCTCTTAGCTTTATGTCTCTTGTAAAAATACACATAAATGTGTCTACGGGATATATGTCATATTCGTACACATACTTATACTCCCATGTATTTTCATTATATTCCATTATTTTCATCAACATAGCGCCTCTATTTTGCCGTTTTTAGAAAATTATTATCATATTAATGGGGCATATATTGCTGGATTACTCGTCAAGGCAGCCCTATGGTAGAGATAAAATATTCAATAAATGTTTATATACATTACGTTCTGGAAATATCTTCTTATGAAACGGCGAGTCGATAAAACCAAACTCTTAAGGGCGGCATCCCATTACGTTGAAAAATAAGGGCTGCACGGCAAAACAGCTGCCGCAGGCTATTGTATTTTTTCAAAATAAGTGTATAATTATTTCATGTTCTAAAAAAGGGGTGTATGAACTATGTTGATAAACAAAAAGTGGATTACTGCGGCGCTGCTGGTCACGACAACGGCAGCTGCCCTTACCGGCTGCGGAGGCAGCGAAACGGCAACGCATTCCGACAAGCCGCTGATCGTCGGTACGGAGCCTTCCTTTCCGCCTTTCGAAATGACGGAAAACGACACCTACGTCGGATTTGATATCGACTTGGCCAACGCCATCGGCGAAAAACTCGGCCGCAAAGTGGAAATCAAGACCATGGGCTTCGACGCCCTGATTCCGGCCCTGAAGAGCGGCCAAATCGACCTCATCGCTTCGGCTATGTCCGCAACGGAAGAGCGCAAAAAGCAGGTCGACTTTACAGATCCCTATTATATCGGCGGCTCCGTCATCGTCGTCCGTAAGGACAACACCGACATCCGCGGCTGGGACGACATTGCCGTCAAAACCGTCGCCGTCCAGGCAGGCTCCAAGCCGGCGGACTTCGCTGAAAAGCAAGGAGCCGTATTAAAGCAGTTCGACGCCAATTACCAATGCCTGCAGGAATTGCAGGTAGGAGCCAGCGAAGCGGCAGCCCTCGATAAAGCCGTAGCCTTGTACTATATTTCCAAAGGCGGCCTCTCCGATCTCAAAGTCGTCGGCGAACCGAAGAAATTAGCCGGCTCCGCCATGGCAATCAACAAAGGCAATGAAAAAGAACTGAAAGAAATCAACGCCGCGCTGCAAGCGATGAAAAAAGACGGCACCTATACGAAGCTGTATCAAAAATGGTTCGGCGTAGAACCGACACCCGAAGAATTGCAGTAATCCGACATGCAGAAGCCCCTGCGTCAAGAGTTTTCCTCCTCGACGCAGGGGCTTTCAGCTTTCAAAAACGGCATATCCGGCCTTGCTATTTTCCTCTCCGGCTGGTACGATGGAATCAGAATATATCTATCAGAAATACGTCACAGGGAGGCACGAGGGCTATGCAGTACAGATCCACTTACGCAACCTATCCCGAATCGTTAGCAGCTCTCTTTCAGCATGAAAAAGACGACATCGACCTCTTTTGCCGGCAAACGGGCGTGACGTGCCGCTGTAAGCTGGGATTTATCATCATAAAAACTGCCGCGGAATCGTGGGCTCTCCATCAATCCGCCCTGGACGACACGATTCTCTTGTATCACAAAAATACGCAGGATATACTGGCTCGGCCCAAGGCGGCGATATATGAGCAGTACGCCCGCTACCATATTCAAGACTTCTACGTCGAATCGATTTGCTACGCCCTGGGTTACGTATATCTGCACGAGCTGTGCACGTCGAGAAAGGAAATCCCCTTCGAGCAGCTGCCGCCGGTCATGCAGGAGTTCCTGACCTACACGAAGCGCCGCATGGAAAGGCCGGACCGGCATATGCGCCGCCATAAACGGCGCGCCCTGCTCAAACAGCAAAAGAAAGCGGAAAAAACCAGGGACGCCCAGCGAATCGAAGAACTGATCGCCAGCCTGTTTCCCGATTCGGTCTGACGCACCGCGTTTTGCATACCCAAGCTCATGCGCACCGGCAGTATATAGTATATTATAGTAAAGGTAATCTTATGAACAGGAGAGATATCTCATGAAAAACATTTTATTCATCAATGCCTGTCCCCGCCCCCAATCCCGTACTCTTGCATTGGCTCAGGAAGTATTGAAAAAAGTATCCGGAACGGTAACGGAAATCAATCTGTATCAGGAACCCCTTCACCCCCTTGACTGGGAACAGCTGAAAGAAAGAGACGCCCTTATCGCCTCTCATACTATGTCGTCGCCAATGTTCGACTACGCCCGTCAGTTTGCCGCAGCAGATGACATCGTCATTGCCGCCCCCTATTGGGACTTGGCCTTCCCTTCTATCCTGCGCGTACACTTTGAGCAGATTACCGTATTGGGCGTCACTTTCACGTATTCGCCAGAAGGAATTCCCGTCGGCCTGTGCCGGGCCGGCCGCATCCTCTACGTGACGACAGCCGGCGGCCCCATCGGCCCATACAACCTGGGCTACGACTACGTAAAAGCCTTAGCCACGCTTTATTACGGCATTCCTCAAGTCCTCTGCTTTGCGGCAGAAAATCTGGATATCGTCGGCGCCGACGTGCCGGGAATTATGGAGCAGGCTATTGCAAATATAAAAAACAGTCCCATTTAACACGCTGCATCTCAATACGAAAATCTCCTCATGAACTGATAACCAGCTTCACGAGGAGATTTTTTCTATCGCTATTTAATCTTTTTACCATCCGGCACGCGCTTTATGTATTTTGCAGGAACGGCCTTTGTCAGCCACACGCCGTTGACGGACAGGTAAAATACATAGCCGTCCGCCGCCATGGCGTTCGTATCGATTTGATATACAACAGGCCGGCCGTGCCGTCGGCCTACGGCGACAGCCGTTTCGTAATCAGCAGATAAATGCACGTACAGACGCGACTTAGAAATCAATCCCTGTACGTCGATAGCTGCTGCGTATTTCTCTCCCGACCCGTGCCACAATACGACAGGCGGCCGCTTTCGTTCCAATTCCACGTCGACGGAAACAGAATGGCCCTGGTTAGCTCGAATCAGCGTCTTGTCTTCATTAAAAGAATATCGTCCTTTACTATCGGTCTTCACGATGTCTTCCAGCATTTCCCTCGTAAAAGGCTGCCGCTCCGCAATACTGGCAACCAATGCATCGACCTCAGCCCAGCCATGCTCGTCCAGAGAAATCCCAATGACTTCCGGCTTATGCCGCAAAATTAAAGCGATGAATTTGCTAAGTTTACAGCCATTCGCATTACTCATTTCATCATCCTCCTGCCACATAATGGCGCAACATACTATGCAAATTACTGGAAAATTAACTTATCTTCTGCATTGTACAACTATTTTGTTCAAAAGTAAAAAATCTCAGAAATCTTAATATACTAAGACTTCTGAGATTCACTAAACTCCAAATCAAATTATTATTCCCACTCGCTCCTGTTAGATGTTTTCTAAACAGATTTGCTTATGAGATTTAGCCCTGAGTATTGGTATTCTTTTCATTATTCAGATAGTAGGGGCTATCTGATTTTTTGTTCCCATGGTGTTGCCACGACATTATTCAAAAGCATTAGACTTGGTACTTGGATATTCCATCAGCAACTTGATTTTTCGTGTTGTCAAGGACTATTGCCACGCTGTATTTTGCACGAGTTACTGCAACATATAATTTAGAACGACTTTGGTTTTTTAATTCTTTTTTGCGGTCAAAAAGCCATTGAACCATTGGCGTTGTCGGGTAAATTAAAACTCTGTCAAATGTCAATCCTTTAGACTCTCCGAATGTCATCACGGGATAATTCTGATTAACAACTTTTTTCCTTGAGTTTCGTAACTGCACCGGATTGTATTTTTCTAAATAGCCATCGACATCTACCGACGAAACAAAAAACACTCCATCATGATTTGTTAACTCTTGTCCTTCATATTCACATGGCTTAAAATGCGGGTAGATGGAATTTGCAAAACAACAGATGTCCTTGTTGTTTCTGTACGTTTTATTGAGAGTTGTATCATCAATTTCAACTAAGTAGCCAGCACATTCTTTTTCGATAAATCCCACAATATTTCCATCAGCGTATTGTCTATACTTAGCTTCATCATGGGTATGATATGTAACCTGTCTCGGGTCGCCCACCAATAATATGTTTGTGTCCAAGCCAAAGAGCAACTTAATTATTTCTAAATCATATCCAGCCATATCTTGGACTTCATCTATGAAAATATGAGAATATATTTTCCCGATTCTTTTTATTACAAGTCCATTAGTTAATTCATTCGCTCTCACTACAAATTTTGCAAGTTTATCTGAATATATTAGATGAGATTGGCTGAAATAATACTTGCTCGGGTCGTTTTCTCCGAAATACACTGGCCGTTTATATCTGTTATAGCCACGCAATCCAGACTTTTGATTAACCAACAATAACCCCCTTACATTGCCATCGTAAATCACGCTTTGATACGGTTTTACACCATGCTGGATAAGAAACGAAAACCAAGTCTGAATGGTAATGTTGTTTGGTATATATCCTTTTAATTTATAAAACTTTTTCCGAATCTCATTTTCATTCGCTTCTGTAAATGTAGTGATCAAGACTTTCTCATCAGCAATTTTTAGAGCCTCATTGACAAGATGCGTCGTTTTGCCAGAGCCAGCGGCTGCAACAATTAGCTTGTTACTCATTTCTAATTGCCTCCATGATATATGCTGGGAACACAACCTCTTCGTCCGTGTTAAAAATTGCTAATGCAGTCTCAGTTTTGTGATGCTTCATATACTTTTGCAAATCTTCAATTGTGCTGTAATCTGTTCCCAAAATAGAATTAAATAGAGTGATATTGTTCCCGTTAGCTTTCAAAATCTTTGGCTCCAAGGTGTTGTAATTATACGGCTTTTTACCGATCTTAAGCGTGCCAGTGTCTTCCACTTGGTCGTAGCAGATTGTTATTTTATCTTTTTTATTTTCTTTAATATAGTCAGCATATTTCTTTTCAAGGCCTGCTACATCACCATCATTATCGGTTACAACCGCAACAGATAAATTGAGTGCATCAGCAAGTTCCAAGAACCTCAAAAAAGAGGTGCCCACGGAAATTACATCTATTTGGTCTTCTATAGGTAATCGGCCATTATTTTGGGATTGATACGCTTTCTGAACAACAAGCTCATCAGAATCTCCTTCTACCAAGATCGCTTTCTTGCACAAAATAAGTCTAAGTGTATCATAGCCGGATACCTTCTTGAAAAATTCTGCCGACAGGAGTTCTGTTATTCGAGCTATCTTTTGGTTCTCCAGCAGCAATAGATTTTCCAATCCCAACTTGTTAGCAACAAAACTGCTGTGTGTTGAAATGATGATTTGTTTATCTCCATATTTTTCTGCGATAGCTTTAATAAGTTGATTTAATTTGGAAAAAGACAAATGGCTTTCTGGTTCTTCTAAAAGCACGATTTGTGCATTTTGCGCACTTCTATGTGTCAATGCTAATTCTGTTTTCATAACACATTGAGCACCTTTTCCGATATATCCAAACGGAACCTCGTTAAGCTGAGTAACCAAACTATTTTCCCAAGCATTTTTTGTCCCCAAATCAACCGTTAAGGATACTGTCCCATCAACTATCATGGATTCTTTTCTGATTCTCTCGTTTATTGCCTTAATGGAATCATCACCAATGAAAGTATCCTTCATTCTACGATGTGCTTGCGAAACTGCGGTAACTTCTTCAGGAGAAAGCAAGTCCTTTACAATTCGGGAAATATATACATCCGAACCATTCTGATAACGATAATTTGAGGAGTCAATCATCGCAGATTTAACTGGAATGCCCCTAATGGTAACCGCTTGACGAGCAAAAGTTGTCCAGGTCACTTCGTAATACTCTATCGGAAGACTCATCATATTCTTTTTTGAGACAAGAACATTGTATTCGTCTGTGTATTTCTCGTCGAACGCAATCTGGAATCTTAATCCTTCGCAGGAAACCCGTTCGGAATTATCATTTCCTTCGTACTCGGGGTTAATTGAGCCATCGAAGAAAACCTCAATGATAATAGAGGGGGGTGGTGATGCAGTACCACTATTGACGGAGTTGATATATAGCTCTACGACATCTCTGTTAAAGAGGTACTGTGACAATTCGTTTCTAATGTTTCTCCCGCCATAAAAGCCTGTTAATGCAATATGTATAGCTTCTAGAATCGTAGATTTTCCCGTTTCGTTGTTACCTACCAAAATGTTTAAGCCCGTATTTAACTCAAGCTCAAAGAGCCCCTTGAAACACTTGAAATTTCTAATTTTGATCTTCTTAATTGCCACTTCTATTTACCCCCTCTCAAAGTTACTTATTGCCTGTAGATTTATTGTATTCAAAGTTATCATAATGTTTATTATGGAGGATTGCAACTATGGATATTGTGAAAGTTTTTGGTTCTAACTTGAAGAAATATAGAACCGCAATGGGTATATCTCAAGAGGCTTTTGCAGATAAATGCGGTATGCACCGGACTTATATCAGTGCAATCGAATGTTATCGCAGAAGTATCTCTCTTGAAAACATCCAACGCATTGCTGATGCGCTTGGAATTGAAACATATAAACTGTTTTTGAAGGATTAAGTTATACCTACTTACACTTGCAATTATAGATTATCATCTGGTAATCGCGCTCAAAAGAGACAAGCTCTTATTTCCTGTTTCTTGAATGAAGAAGCGGGAATTGGCAGAGGTGACGATGCCTCTCGTTATCAGTACAATGTTGAGTCATACGGCGATTATGGAATTTTTTTGAAGCGTCCAACACAACTTAACAAGGGATTCGATTTCACAGTAAATGTGCAGGGTATGTACTTCAAAAAGCATCGAAGATACAGAAATCCCAACCACAATGATATTTTTGAAGCTTTGATCTGCTGCAGAAATGAGTGCCCCGATGAATACAATGCTGTCAGAGAGGCTAATCTCCATTTACGAATGTGAAGATATTGATTTATCGCATATCAACGCATATTTCCTCGACTTTGAAAGTACCCCACATCCAATTCAAATCATTCTGTTAGCCATTAAACGGTTGTTTATAGAACAGGATTGTGCTTATTGGAACTACTCAGGTCGCAGAATGCTTTTTGAAGGACTTTCTGAGTCTGGTTTAGTCTGATCCTTACTTTCGGAAAACAAACAGATACTCATGGGCAATCAGCAAAAAATTATACTTCACGCTGTTTGTTTTCCAATACCCTGTAGCCTTGCAATTATGCTGCTCTTTGATGATGAGCTCTTTTAACTTAAATCCAGCATCCTCAAAAATACGCATTACATCAAAAGACATCGGTACCATGTGCCCTTTCTGACGGGTATCTCCCATCAGCACGGCACAGAACTTATCTTTTTTCAGCACACGGTAGCTCTCTTTGGCTACCGTTTTCATTTCTTCAAGAAAATCTTTGACTTTCAAATGCGATAGATCTTCATCAATGTCTTCACTATATTGAATAATGTTAGCATAAGGAGGATGGGTGCATATAAGATCAATACTACCGTCCGAAATAAAATCCAAGTGACGGGCATCCCCCTTATGGATATATACCTTTCCATCTGCACCTTCGTGTTCAAAATCAACCTTTTCTTTGCATCTGTTAAGAGCGACATCGTTGACGTCAACACCAATAATATTTCTGCGGAGCAGTTTCGCTTCAACAAGAGTTGTCCCACCGCCTGCAAACTGATCAAGCACCAAATCTCCTTCTTTGGAGTATCTTAGTATTATATTTCTAGGAATATACGGAGACCAATTTCCACGCCACTTTGCGTCGTGAGTTGCCCAATCGCCACGTTTTGAAAAAGACCAATGCGTAGTCATTTCAAGCTCAAAGTCTTCCGGCTCCCATTTTGTGATTTTCTTTGCCATTATTTGAAAACCTCTGTAATAATGCCGTCCTCCAAGTCCTTGATGCTATAGATATTGTCCATCACATCAAAGGTTTCTTCGAGATTATGGCGAGCACTTGTCCAACCCTTACCGTCAGTAAACCAAACAAAAGTGAAACCATCTATCGTGTCGGCCTCTGTAGCAAGAGTTTTATAGCTACGGGCAGTTTCGTTGAGTTTGCTTCCGCCGCTGCCATAGAAATTGGTTTCAATGCCATAAATCATAGTAGGCGTTTTTACAACAAAATCAAAACGCTTTTCCATTTTACCTTGATTGGATATTGCGGAAAGGTCGATGCCCCACTTATCGGTAATTTGGTGTATGTACATTTCTTTGAAGTAACTTACATTCCTTACGAAGCCAGCTTTTTTGATGAAGCTTTCTATCAAGTCCTCCATCAAATGACCGCCACGATTTTTTCGTCCGTTGGAATCCAGACCTGTTTCTACACCAGTTGCATAGTCAACAAGGTTATTGATGATGTGGTTTTCAAGCAAATCAAACAGTCCAGTATGCTCCATAAAGTAAGTATAACGTTCATAATAGGCATAGCTGTTCGGAGGGTATTTACTAAAATCAAACTGATACAAATGACCACCATTTTCATCCTGGCAGTAGATTTCATTGGCTCTGACTGCAAGCAACAAAGGGATGCACTTCAATATTTCGGGATATTTCTTTATAAGAGCCTTGAACTCATCCTTGATATTCTTAGAGCCAATAAGGGAATTGAGAATATTCAGCTCTACCTTGATACCATCAACATTGCGATGGACTTTTCCAAAATCAATATAGTATCCGTAATCTGCGATGCTGTCACGAAAGCTGGACAACCATGTATTAAAATTTCTTGCCATAACTCTTTTCCTTTCAACAGTTATTTTACCTTACAAGGCTTTTCTGTTTCACAGTGAGCAGCACGACACTTCCGGCAATATGATTGCGGAATATACCGACCATCACCCATATTTCTATAACCAAATTCTTGTTCTATCTCATCCTTGCCATAGGCTGTTTTTCCACAACAAGGGCATTGTGCATATTCTCCATATGGCATAATTTTGTCCTCCTTAAAAATTGCTAATTAGCAGCTCTTTTATTTTTCCTCTCGCTTCACTGTTGCAGTTAATCATACGAGTAGCTTCAACACGCTTAATTTTATAAGAGGAGTAGATATTTTCAAAGAAATTATCTTCAGTGTTGGAGTTCTTGGGGTCAGAATTGCTGATAACCATCTTTGCACCTTTCTTGTGCATATCATCAACAAATTTCGCAAGCTCAATTTGCTCCTCATCGTTAAACAAGTTTTTAGTATATGCAGTAAAGCTTGCGGTATCTGTAATAGGACGATAGGGAGGGTCGAAATACACAAAAGTATTTTCATCAATAAAATTGGCAGACTCTCTGTAATCTCCACAAATAATTGTCACATTTTGGAGTTTTTCAGATACAGCTCGCAAATTATCTTCGTTGCAAATCATAGGATTCTTGTAAGAACCCATAGGTACATTAAACAAGCCCTTTTTATTAACACGGAACAATCCATTAAAACAAGTCTTGTTAAGGAAAATCATCAATGCCGCTTTTTCAATATTGATAGTTTCATCTCCATTTACCTTCAAATCATTAAAGCGTTCACGCATTTCGAGGTAATATACTTTTCTATGTTCCGTATCCATCGGAACAAATTCATTTTGCATAACGGAAAGCATCGAAATCAATTCATCAATATCATCTTGAATAATCCGGTAAGTATTGATAAGCTCTGCGTTGATGTCACTAATATAAATTTCGTCTAAATCGTATTTGCTTAAAATGTCAAACAGGACAGCACCACCACCGACAAATGGCTCGGCATATTTTGTGATTTTTCCATCTGAAAATGGATAGTATTTTTCAATCACGGAAAGAAGCTGACCTTTGCCGCCGGCCCATTTTAGAAACGGTTTCACTTTCTTGCCATCATTCTGTATATATCGGATGCTTCTTGCATCAATAGGTTTTTCTGCTGTGGTGGGAATAATCCACATGTTGCCGACCATAGTGGCATTGTCAATTCTGTTTTCAGAGCAAAGAACCGCAACTCGTCTTTGGGAAATTCCCCATTTGTCGGCAGCTTCTCTCGCAGACATAAATTCCATAATGACACCTCCATGTGTAGGTGATAATCATTATATTCCATAATTCGAATAATAACAATACCGTTTTGAAAATAATTTGTATCTTTTTGTAACTATAGGTATCGCCCGCAGGAATTTTGTATTCCCACGGGCGATACAGTGATTAACTATCCATCGGCTTATACTGCGTGACTGCTTTCAGATACTTCTTCAGGTCGCCATTCAGTATCAAATCGGAGCATTGTAGATTAGCTAGCCTAGTGCTAACCATTGATACATACTGTTAGCTACCTCATTTTCCACGGCGGTGCAGTAAATGGAGAGCAGCGTCCCATCATCCAGACGCAGTTCCACGCGGGCGGTGTTCAGGTTGAATTCACAGGACAGAATTTTTCTCATAGCCGTTACCTCCCAATAATTAAGTTTCGGTTGATTTTCCACAGCGACTCAAGGGCCGTTTTGCCCTATTATAGAATCCAGCAAGCAATGCGTATGGCTATCCACACACAAATCCGGCAAGCAATGGGGCTGTCGCACAAAAAGGATATCATTCTTCTTCGGCGGCAGCCTTTCTGTCGTATGTCTGAGGAAATTCCTCATCGGCGGGAGCACCGGGTACACGAATACAACGGCCGTTTCAGGTCGTTTCAATGTGTCCTTTTGTTTGTAGATACACCAGCCATTATGCAGTTTTAGAAACCGGAAGCATAGGTTGGCCGAGTCGTCCCGCCTGTAGTTTGTAATGCAGTTTTCCTACATTATGCGCCATTGCCAACACAATGCTTTCTGTCAGAATGTTGGCCTGGCCTTTACTGAGAAACCGGCGAAACGACAGGTTGTCTTTAATGCGGAAAAACGCACCTTCGGCCTGGATACTCCGGTTTGCCCGTAGCTGGATCCCAAGGGCGTTGTGATTCGTTCCTGCGATTTCCTGCGGTATTGCTGGAACAGCTTAGAAAGTTCGCTTCTCTTCATTCGCTCTTCCAGCGGCTTGGGATTTCGGCTGCGGATGCATTTCGCCTTCACGGGGTGGTCGCTGCAATCCTGGTACGTACACTGCGTGCGGCAGACGATATAGCCTGTAACTGTTCGGTGTTTTCTCATGCCGCTGACAGACAGGATTCTTCCCTGAGCACAGCGGAACGTATCCGTTTCTTCGTCGTAGGCCATGCTTTCCCAGCGGCTGATGTCTGTTTTGTAGCGTTTGGTTTTCTGCTTCTCGTAATTTGTCGGATTGATGTATGCAGTCCATCCATGGGCTGCCAGCCAGGCATCGTTTTCTTTACTTTCATACCCCGCGTCAGCAGCCAGGGCTGCATACGACTGGCAGAAATAGCGTTTCATGTCTGTCAGAAAAGGTATTAGAATAGGCGTATCTGTTGTCTGCGGTCCGGCGGCTACCCAAACGACGAATTCCGAATCTACGCCGTACTGGATATTGTAGGCCAGCTTCAGCTGTCCGTTTTTCATGGCATCTTCCTTCATCCGCATAAAGGTGGCATCTGAGTTGGTTTTCGCATAGCTGTTCCGAGTACCGCATGTATGCAGTTGATGAGCGTATTCTCTTGTCCATTCCCGATAGTATTCTGTTTGTTCTATCACCCGCTACAGCGGTGTCTTGCACTTTCCTCGTCCATATACAAAGACAATATGTTCCTGTCCTTGCAATTGTTTCAGCTTTTTATGCAAACGGCGCAGGTGATAGCGGTAAATCGTCGCCTGATGGACAATACGAAAACCGAACGCTTCTTCTGTCCGGGATACAAATGCGAGAAATTTCTGCATCAGCTTTGTCTGGTATTGGGTACCGGATTTTTTCCAGACAAAGGTATATTGGTTTCCGTCCAAAAAGAGAAACTACCCGGATATGGCGCCTACCCCGGCCAGCATGTCCATCATCCGAGCCAGTACTACTTTAAGGCCGCCAGATGCAAAGAACGGAACCGGGCAATGGTAGCCTGGTCCGGCCCATGCTTTCCTTCCAGCAAATACATAAAATTCAGATCCCTGCGGCAGGCCTCCTCAATCTTTTGGGAACTAAAGATGCCGTTCATGGCAGCGTATACCACAATTGCCAATAACTGCCGCAGGCTCACCTGATATCTCTCTCTGCGAGAGTAGGTGCGATACATTGTTGACAGATCCATCCTTTCTGTGAAGAAGCAAACCAAGCAGACAGTTTTTTTGATGAATTTCAAATTCAATATTTAAGGGAAGAGATAGTTGATATGGCGTCCCTAACATTGTATACTCTGTATGTGTGAATAGGGCAGTGTGCATATTTCTATTCTACACGTGCTCCTGAACCATGTGAAGTTCAGGAGCATTTTTTATATTAGAAAACGGGGCTGCCACACTGTTAACGTGCGACACCCCCTTTATCATGCCTATTCAGCGAGAAAAAATCTCAGAAATCTTAATATACAGACTTCTGAGATTTAATAAATCCAACATTAAATTATTATTCCCACTCAATCGTCGCGGGCGGTTTGCTCGTAATATCGTACACGATGCGGTTGATGTGGTCTACTTCGTTTACGATGCGGCTGGAGATTTTATCCAAGACGTCGTAGGGGATTCTAGCCCAGTCGGCAGTCATGAAGTCCGTCGTCGTGACGCCGCGGAGGGCTAGGGTATAGTCGTAGGTGCGGAAGTCGCCCATAACGCCGACAGTGCGGTTGCTCGTGAGGACAGCAAAGTACTGATTAATGGAGCGCTGCAGTCCGGCGTTGGCAATTTCTTCGCGGAAGATCGCATCGGCATCGCGGAGGATGGCGAGTTTTTCCTTCGTGATTTCGCCCATGACGCGGATAGCCAGGCCCGGTCCCGGGAAGGGCTGACGCCATACGAGGTAATCGGGAAGGCCCAGTTCTTCGCCCAGTTCGCGTACTTCGTCCTTAAAGAGGTTGCGCAGCGGTTCGATAAGGCCTTTGAAATCGACGACTGCCGGCAGGCCGCCTACGTTGTGGTGGCTCTTGATGACGGCGGCGTCGCCGGCGCCCGATTCGATGACGTCGGGGTAGATCGTGCCCTGCGCCAGGAAATCGACGGAGCCGATTTTACGGCCTTCGTCTTCAAATACGCGGATAAATTCTTCGCCGATGATCTTGCGCTTCCGTTCCGGTTCGCTGACGCCGGCCAGCTTCGACAGGAAGCGTTCCGACGCGTCGACACGGATAAAATTCATGCCCGAGCCTTGGAAAGCCGCTTCGACTTCGTCGCCTTCGTTTTTGCGCATGAGGCCGTGGTCAACGAAGATACAGGTCAGCTGGCTGCCTACGGCCTTAGAAATAAGGGCCGCCGCAACGGAGCTGTCTACGCCGCCCGACAGAGCCAGTACGACCTTGCCGTCGCCGACGGTCTGCTTGATCGTTTCGATAGCCGTCTTGGCATAATTAGCCATCGTCCAGGTGCCGGTGCAGCCGCAGACTTCAAAGAGGAAATTATGAAGCATTTCCTTGCCGTGTTCCGAATGGAGCACTTCCGGATGGTACTGCATGGCATAAAGCTTTTTCGCCGGATTCTGCATAGCCGCTACGGGGCAGTTATCCGTATAGGCGACGATTTCAAAGCCTTCGGGAATGTCCGATACATAGTCCGTATGGCTCATCCATACGATTTCCTTTTCCTGCAGGCCTTTAAACAACGGGGAAGACGTGTTGACGGTAACCGGCGTCTTGCCGAATTCGCGCATTTCCGCAGACTGCACCTTGCCGCCCAGGGTCTGAGCCATGAACTGCATGCCGTAGCACAGGCCGAGGACAGGGATTCCCAGGTGAAATACTTCTTCTTCAATCTTCGGCGCATTGTCCTCATACACACTGGCCGGGCCGCCTGTAAAGATAATGCCCTGAGGCTGCATTTCCTTTATTTTTGCCAGAGCCTTCTGATACGGGTATACTTCGCAGTACACGTGGTTTTCACGGACGCGGCGCGCAATAAGCTGATTATACTGACCGCCAAAATCGACAACAATAACGAGTTCTTTGTTATCCATTTCTTCCTCCTCATTTACGATAAAATCTCCCAAGCTGCAGTGCAGTCATGGTTTTATGATTCTGTTATTATATCATGAATGGACGCGCAGAAAAAGAGGAAAGACGCGAAGAACTGCGTCAAATTGACGACAGCCTGCCTTGCAGAAGGCCTACTAATGAATTCGTGTTCTCCGTCTGGCGGACAAGCCTGCCGACGGCCACAGGGAAATGCCGGCAGCGTGCTGTCTCATCTGGTCCAAGGCGCGGCCGACGATCTTATGAGCCTGCGGCGCCGACATCCCATGGAGCGCGCCAATTGTATCGAAGGTATAATCCTTAACGTAGCGCAGGTACAAGAAACGCCGTTCCTGCTCGGTCAGCTTCTTCATGCAGGGAGACAGCTCGTCGCGCATTTCTATTCGGAGCGCTTCCCGATGAAACGGACAGTCTCTCTGCCGCTGAAGTGCCGCTTCCACGCCGGCATCGTCAGGAAACAGGATGCGTTCCACAGACTGCCAATATAGGACAAAATGACGGCTCTCCCTGCGGAACATCGTCTCCACAGCCCGGCGAAACTCCCTGGGCACGTCGTCTTCGCAGTCCGTATCTATGGCATAAATGCGCTCGATGACAGCCATACGGGCCGTCGAAAGGGCCTCGTCCAGCGAGTCGTAACAGTAGCGGTACTTCCGCGCGTACTTATATAAAAGGGGACGGAAAATCTGCAATATCATCACGACTGCATCGGAGTCTCCTTCCTGGGCCTGCCGAATCCACTTCCGAATGATGTTGTTCATAGGTATCGCCTCCTTGATAAATATACTCTGCTATAAAACATAAAGAGCCGAAGGACATCCCCCCGGCTCTGTCATATTAAACTCAGGTACTGCAAAGGGTATGGATACGAATCCCCCTAGAATAAATACGATACCTGGGCGTGGAAGCTGCCGCCTTCCCGTTCTCCTGCATAGCCCCGGACGTTCAGGTCAAAGTTCCACGGGCTCGTTTCCGACGGCTGGTATTTCAGCCCCAGCTCAGCCATGCAGGTACTGCCCTGCAGGCTCTGTGTCGGCGCGTCCAGTCCGGCGGCCCGCATGTCAGCGTCGCCGTTGAATTCGTATTCATAAGCCAAGCCGTAATACGTGCTGACCCGTTCTTCCGGATTCGTGCGGATACGCGCCCCGATGCGCAGGCGGTCGCTCGTAATGTCGTCGAATTCAAACCGATCGCCTGCTACGTCAAAGCTGTCGCCGTCCGTATAGGTATGGAAGAACTTCCCGTATACGTCCAGTTCCCTGTCAGCACTCAGGCTGAACACCTTGCCTACGCCGATATGGGCGCCGTAGTAATTACTTTCGCTGCTATAGCCGTAATGGTTCCCCTCGCCGTCCATCAAGGCATTGTCCATATCCGATTTAAGCGTGCCGACCCGCAGGGAGCCTTCGTAGTACCAGCCGTTGTCCCGGTTGTAGCGCACGGCTGCGCCGCCGCCGTTGTATAGCAGACTGCCGTCGCCGCGGAAGAATTCGTTGTTGAAGGAATTATACGTGCGGTAATTGCCCGTGCCGTTTTCGTAGAACACGCCCCAGCTCAGGTCGCCGTCTTTGACCTTATGCGTATTGCCGACGCCGACGATGGTGCTCCAGCCGTTGATCTTCAGGTCGCTGTTTACGTCGTACTTGCTGCGGTTGCCGTAAACTGCGGCAAAGGTCTTCGTGCCGTAGCGGCCGTCATGGCTCAGCGTATCGAGGCTGTCGCTGATGAGGTCCGTCCCCTGATTGACAAAGGCTGCGGCAACGGCGCGGTTTTCGGCGACGAGCATAGTTTGATCCGCCAAATCGACAGTTTGAACCGTCATGGTAACCTCCGTGCTGCTAGGCTGTGCAATACTCCCCTGCACTTCTGCTGCCACGCCGGCCGTCGTTGTAAATTCTTTTTTCCCATCGTCATTCAGACCAGCTATAGTACCGATATCAACATTGCTCTTAATCAAGGTCATCGTTTCACCAGCATGAAGCTGTTGTCCCCCTTGCAGCTTCACACCATTTGTTTCTGTCACGTTGACGGCTGCATTATTCAGCGCATTTTCCTTGCCTTCCGCAATGGAGAGAATCGTTCCGCCATCCTTCCAGAGTATATTGGTAAAATCGACACTGTTGAAATTATTAACACTTCTCGTCGCTCCCTGCCATCCATCAACAATAAGTTTATTACCCTTCATTTCAATAGTTACAGTCCCGTAGGATCCACTGCCATATAAATTGGCTTTAGACACATCTGCCATTCCAGTTAAAGTAATACTGTTATTTGCTAATACTCCCTGAACATCGCTTAAAGCACCGTAGACGTCCCCTTCTATTCTTCCTCCTGCAAGAACCACTTTATTATTTTCTGCATTTATTGTATCTATTCCCCCTATCCAACAAGTCATTCCACCAACAACCATAAAAAATGGCACATTATCACTACCAATACAATAATTCCCCCCTAGAATATAGACCTCATTATTACTCGCTTCCTTATATGCAAATCCGCCAATTACCTGATAAGAAACATTTCCATTAACATACATCTTATTGCCATTCGCTTCACCTCCACCACTATATCCTCCATATATTTGGCGACCTGAACTTTCATCAAAATATATTACATTATCATTGGCCCTGTGCTCTCCTGTACCTCCTGTAGCCTCCGCCACACTACTATTGATTATATGTACCTCATTACCACTAGCATTAAAACTAGCTCCCGCACTACTAGATGTAGCACCATTTACTGCCTTAAACTCGCTATTTACAATCTCTACGTTATTTCCAGTACCAGTACCGGCAATAACCTCATCATTTTCCTGAGTTACGTTACTGATAGTAACCGTATTTCCATCACCAGATAAATTCACTTCATTATATTCCTCATTGCCATTTATCGTAATATCCTGTGCCTGCGCACCGTATATGCCGGACATGCAGACTGCGCCAGACATCAACAGGGCCAAGACTATCTTCGTTTTCATCGTTTTCTTCATGATAGGTTCCTCCTACGTATATCCGTTGTACTTATTTTCTATTCTTGTGAGTTTAGACATATTGTTTTTTTCTTGCGTTATACGTCCACTGCTTCCGACATTCGTCGCAGCAGAAGGCCATGCGCCGATCCTTCGGCTCCGTGACAGTTACCAGTCGGCCGCAGTATCGGCAGCGGAAGGCTCGGCTGACTGACTGGGATTTTACTCCCTTAGTCCTGGAGTGCTTCCAGTACAGCCGCTCGCAGTGGGGCGAGCAGAACTTCGTCCGCCTGTCGGCTGCGCTTCTTACGCTGACGACCTCGCCGCAGCGCAGACAGCGGAACGTCCGCAGTATCTTCCCCTTAGCAGGGATGGACGCATGGACATTCGGCCGATGCCGATAGGCCCACAGCCGACACGCCGTACTGCAGTATTTCTGCGTGATCCTAACGGCAGTAAATTCCCTGCCGCAGACCGGGCAGACTGCCGGCCGTTTCACGACGCTGCCGCACGAGCACATATCGCATCACCGCGCCATGAACGATAGGGCCTGAAAAAAGCGCGCAAAAAAGACAGCCTACATCGTTCGCCTGTATGCTGTCTTCTATATATGTCTATAACAGGATATACGAGTCCCTGTGTTTGTGTCTTCAAGGAGATATTACGCTTTAATCCATACCCCCCCCCCGGTATGTAATTTGTTTGCGGCGCCGTTCCATGCCGATACTGCGTCGTTTCGCTTCCACTTCGTGCTCATCCAATTCACCTCCTCTCGTCGATTCTTGAATTTTAGTGTAACAAATATATGGACTATTTGCAACATATATGCAGGATTGGAAACAAAAAAGCAGGCCGGCAGAGCCTCTCTTGTCTGCTGACCTGCTTTACGCACGTTGTCGTCGTTATTTATTTTCTTCCGAAGTGCCGTATTCCTTGTACAATTCGTCCAAAATATTATACCGCGTGACAATTCCCACGACGCGGCGGCCGTCTACGATGGGAATAACCTTCAAATGTTCCGCTACCATGACGCCGGCCAGCTGTTCTACATCGGCGTCGGGAGCCGCGATGATGACGTTCTTGGTCATCATTTCCTTTGCCGTGCAGGCCATCAGCTTTTTAAAGCCCTTGTCGTACTCGCTGATGCCGTTGTAATAAATGCTGGCTCCCAGTAAGTTGACATAGTGAGGAACGTGAGGCTTGATTTTTTTGTACAGCAAATCTGCGTCGGTAATGATGCCGATAAGCTGCTCTTCTTCGTCTACGATAGGAATCGCCGCCACCTTATTTTTTACAAACATGTGGACCAAACTGAAAACGGACGTAGACGGACTTGCCGTCACAAAATTCTTTTCCATGATATCAGACGCAGTACGTTCTTCCATAATCTCAACCCCTTTTTCCGATGTAATGCAAACCATATCCTAGCTTACAAATCGAGTATGTATAAATGCTATATGATATATCGTATATAATAAGTATTACACATACGCAAGGGAAATTCCTGCTTGACACGGAAATTTTTTACTCGCCTTTACCAATGATAGGGCTCATGGCGCTGAATTTTGACAGCCCGATAAATTTGCTCCAGCAAGATCATGCGGATCATCTGGTGGGTCAGCGTAATCCGCCCGAAGGATATGCGGCTGTCGGCGCGGCGACGCACGCCGTCGGACAAGCCGAAGGGGCCGCCGATGATGAAGGTCAGCTCGCTGCATCCGTGGAGGGCTATTTCGGAGAATTTCGCCGCCATGTCTTCCGACGAAATCAGCGTCCCCTGCACGTCCAGCACGAATACGTACGATCCCTGGCGGACGTGGCGCAGCATTTTTTCCCCTTCCTTCTCCAATACCTGCCGCTTTTGGGCTTCCGAGGGATTATCGGGCATCTTTTCTTCCGGCAGCGCCGTAATTTCCACCTGCCCGTACGGCCGCAGCCGCTTGAGAAATTCATCGATGCCCGCCGTCAGGTACTTCTCTTTTATTTTTCCAATGGTAATAATATGATATTTCATCAGCTTTCTTCATTCTCCGGGCTTGCCTGCAAGACGACTGTCGCCGTCTGTTCCGATTGGCCGCGCATGTAGGTAATGGAAACAGACTCGCCGACCTGGCAGCTGTCCAGCACATTCTGCAGCACTGTAAAATCTTTGACTCTCGTGCCGTTAATCGACAGGATGATGTCGCCGCGGCCAATGTCGGCCTGATCCAGCGGGCCGCCGGCCACTACCTTATAGACGAAAATTCCTTCTACGTCGATTTTCATGCCGAAGCGGGCTGCCATCTGCTGATCCAGCCCATACAAGCCGAGATAGGGCCGGACGACCTTGCCGTTTTTAATCAGCGCGTCGAGGATCGGCCGGGCCGCATTGATGGGAATGGCAAAGCCCAGGCCCTCTACGCCTTCCTTGGAAATCTTCGCGCTGTTGATGCCGATGACCTTGCCGTCAGCGTCGACCAGCGCGCCGCCTGAATTGCCCGGGTTAATGGCCGCGTCGGTCTGAATCAGCTTCATGCTCTGTCCTTCGGCGCCCAGGGTCCGGTTCATCGAGCTGATGACGCCGGCCGTAACGGTTCCCTGAAATTCCAGTCCCAAGGGATTGCCGATGGCGATGGCCGGCTCACCGACCTGCAGGGCGTCGCTGTCGCCGAATTCTGCGACGGGCAGGTTATCCACATTGATCTTGACGACGGCCAAGTCGGTCTTTTCATCGCGGCCGATGACCGTGCCCTCCGTGCTCTGCCCGTCGGCCAGCGATACGATGACGGTCTTGCTGTTGCCTACGACGTGCTGATTCGTAGCAATATAGCCGGCTTTATCAAAAATAATGCCGGAGCCGACGCCTTCGCCGACCAGGACGCGGCGGTTGAAAATATCGCGGTCATAGACCTTCGTCGTAATGCCGACGACAGCAGGCGACGCCTTTTTAGCCGCCCGTACGACGGCCGTATTGCGGGCGTCGGAAATATCGCCGGACGGGGCCGGCTCGGCCAGCTGCTCTATCGTTCCCTGGTACGTGCGGTTAGGCGCGAAGAAAACGTCGTGAATTTTAAATCCTCCGGCGACGCCGACGGCGATCAGTACGATCCCTACGGCGGCGGTTAGCATGTGTTTGCGCTGCATCAGGCATTACCTCCTTCTTGAAAGCGGACATGGCCGTTTTGACAGGCCAGGCGCAGCAATATATCCTGTCCGACGACGCGGCCGCCCCGGCTGAGCACGGTCCGTACCGTGTGCAGGGACAGGGCGGGCGTATTATTTTTTTCACTTCGATGAGCCAGCAGTACCTTCATCAGCCCTTTCGAGGGGACGCGGGCCAGAAATTCCGCCGCGTCGCGGTTGGACAAATGGCCCCACCGGCTCAAGATGCGGTTCTGCAGGGCGTAGGGATAGGGCCCGTTTTTCAGCATTTCCTCATCGTGATTGGCTTCTAAAATCAGGATGTCCGAATAGGCCGCCGCCAGTTCCACATCATGGCTGACATATCCCAAGTCCGTAGCCAGGGTAATCTTGCTGTCACCGTGATAAATCGTATAGCCTACGGGCCGGGCCGCATCATGGGAAATCAAAAACGGCACGACTTGTATCTCCCTCAGGCCCAAGCGGCGCGGCAGGCGAACAAACCGGCCGGCATACTCGCCGGCTTTTCTGCCCAGACAGCTCCACGTCTCCCTCGTCGTATATACGGGAATATCCGTCTTTTTCAGCAGCGTCGCCAGACCGTTTACGTGGTCGGCATGCTCGTGGGTGATAAAGACGGCGTCCAGCTCAGACAGGGAGCATCCGTACGTTTTTAATCCATTTTCGATACGGCGGCAGCTGATGCCAGCGTCGATGAGTATCTTCGTGCGGCCGCAGCGGATAAACGCGGCGTTTCCCTTGCTCCCGCTGGCCAGCATGCTGACTAAGCAGTCTCTGTGGCGCGCTTCACCGCCCATGACCGGAATCTCCTCCCGCTGCCCGCTCTCCGGCAGAACGGCGCATCCGGCCCGCTGCCTGGCCCGCCCGATCGACGCGGCCAGCTGTTCCAAGCGAAGCTCGCTTTCCGTCATAGATTTCCCCCCTTGTAGTCCTTCTCTTCGTGCTATTATAGCATAGGTTTGGCAAAAAAAAACCATCGTATCGGAATTTCTCCTTAACGATGGCTTATTTGGTGGGCCTAGGTGGACTTGAACCACCGACCTCACGCTTATCAGGCGTGCGCTCTAACCAGCTGAGCTATAGGCCCATAACGTATTTAGTATACCATACAGTTGTCAAATGTCAAGATAATGGTGGGCCTAGGTGGACTTGAACCACCGACCTCACGCTTATCAGGCGTGCGCTCTAACCAGCTGAGCTATAGGCCCATATCTTTGTGACTTGCTTAGTATACCACATTTCACCGAAGTGTCAAGATTTTTCCGTAAATTCTTTTAAAATTTCTGTTTCTTTATAAATTTTCCCCTCGCCGGCATGTTTTTCAGGCGAAGGGGAAAACAAATTAACGTCCAGCCTTATGCATAGCTTTCTATCAAGGTCTTGAAGGCTGCGAAGGAGCGCCGGATCATATCCGGGTCTACGCAGTAGGAAATGCGGACGTAACCGGGGCAGCCGAAACTGTCAGCCGGTACGATGAGCAGGTTGAGCTTCTTGGCCTTTTCGGAAAAGGCGTTGGCATCAGGCTCCGGCGATTTGACAAACAAGTAAAAGGCGCCGCTGGGATAGACGCATTCGTAGCCCATCTCTTTCAGCCCGTTATACAGCAGCTTGCGGTTTTCGTCATATATATTCATATCCGACAGCTTGCCCAGGCTTTTCAGCACGACATCCTGAAACAAATGAGGCGCGCAGACGAAGCCCATCGCCCGGCCGGCGCCGCACACCGCCGTATACACGTCCCTGGCGTCGGCAGCGCAGTCCGGCACGAGAATGTAGCCTATGCGTTCGCCCGGCAGCGACAAGGACTTGCTGTAGGAATAGCAGATGATCGTATTGGCGTAGAATTTTGGTACATATAAAATCGGCAGGCCGTCATAAATGATTTCGCGGTACGGTTCATCGGAAATCAAATAGATGGGATGACCTATATCGGCCGATTTTTTCGTCAGCAAGGCTGCCAGCTTCGTATACGTGTCGGCCGAATACACCGTGCCGGCCGGATTGTTCGGCGAGTTGACGATAATCGCCCGCGTATGAGGCGTAATGGCCTGTTCCATCGCTTCCAATGAAATCTGGAAATGCTCCGTATCAGGAGGCAACACGACGTCCTTGGCTCCGGCGTTATGGATGAAGACGGTATATTCCGGGAAAAATGGAGCCACGACGATAACCTCGTCTTCCGGGCTTTCGACCAAGGCTTTCAGCGTAACCGTCAGGGATGCCGCCGCACCGCAGGTCATATAAAAATTATCGGCCGAAACGCCGGCATCGTAGGTTTGATTCATGTAGTCAGCCAGGCCGCGGCGTACTGCCAAATCGCCGGCAGCGGCCGTATAGCCGTGCACGTCGACGGACTGGCGGGTCGCGACGATTTCTTCAATCGCTTCTTTGACGCATGCCGGAGCCGGAACGGTCGGATTTCCAATGCTGAAATCAAAGACGTTTTCCTTGCCGACGACAGCCGCCTGTTCCTGCCCGTAAGCAAACAAGTCGCGGATGACTGAAGCCTGCGAGCCCAAGGCGTACATTTCTTTTGATGGCATAATAATCAACCCCTTTTTCGTAATAGTTTTATTATACCACAGCTCATGCCTATGTATGGCCTGATTATAGTAAAAATTTAGGCATATTTCGAACTGGCCGATAAAATATTTTTTAAGACAGGGTCAAATTCAGTCCCTATAATTTGAAAACCCTTACATCTTATGTCATAATAAGGTGTTCCAACATCTTTATATCAGGAGGTTTCTATATGAAGAAATTGAACCCTTACGTGTATTTATTTACGATGGGTCATTTTTCCGTAGACTGGTCGCAAGGCGCTATCCCCGCTCTGCTGCCGTATTTTATCGCGACGTATAATCTCAGCTATCAGGATGCGGCGACGCTCATCTTTGCCAACATGCTGTTATCCTCTATTTCCCAGCCCATTTTCGGCTATTATTCCGACAAGATATCCAAGCCCTGGTTCGTCCCTCTCGGGCCGATCCTCTGCGGCATCTGCATTACGCTGCTGGGAATTACGGACAATTACTGGCTCATCTTCCTCTGCTCCATGTTCTGCGGCTTCGGCTCGTCTATTTATCACCCCGAAGCGGCGCGCATGGTCAATAAAATTTCCGGCCCCTTAAAAGGCCAGGCCATGGGAAGCTTTTCCGTCGGCGGCAACGCCGGCTTTGCCGTCGGCCCCATCGTCGCCGGCTTCTGCGCTTATACCTTCCACATTTACGGATTGGTCATATTCGGCCTTATCAACTTCATCATTGCCGCACTGATTTATCATTTCATGCCGAAGGTACTCCATCAGGTAAGCGACGCCGATATCGCCGAAACGAAAGCCCATCCGAACGAAGAAAAGCACAACGACTGGCGCTCGTTCAGCAAGCTTACCGTCGTCATCTTCGTCCGTTCCATCGGCTTTACTCTCTGCAATACCTTTATCCCTATCTATTGGATTCACGTCCTGCAGGCTTCGCCGTCCCAAGGCAGCTTCGCCCTGTCCATACTATTCTTTATGGGTGTGGTCATCACCTTTATCGGCGGCATCCTGGCCGACCGCTTCGGCTTTATCCGCATCATGCGGGGCTCCTTCCTCATCATGGTGCCGGCTATGTTCTTTTTCGTCAACAGCACCGATTTATGGCTGTCGACGCTGCTCCTCATCCCCGTGGCCTTTTCCCTCTTTGCCCCGTACAGCCCCATCGTCATTTTGGGGCAAACCTTTTTGGGCAAAAACGTCGGCTTCGCCTCCGGCGTCACGCTGGGCCTGAGCACGACGATGGGCGGCCTCTTCTCTCCTCTCGTCGGCTGGGGAGCCGACACATGGGGCCTGACCCCGGCCCTGCAGGTATTATGGGTCTGCGCGCTCATCGGCGCCATCTTTGCCTTCCTCGTTCCCACACCGGAGCAATGGAAGCAAAGCGGCATGAAGTAAGAAAAAACCATTTCAGACACAGCAAAGCCCCTCGACGCTCTCCAGCGTGCCGAGGGGCTTTTTGAATGGGCAGACGTAATCCGTCAGGCTTTCAGCTGCTTAATAAACCAGGCGTAAGCCACGCAGAGAATCGCCGCCGTGACGGCCCAGCTGACGGGAAATACCATCATGAGCGTCGCAAAATCGGGTTCCCAGGCAAAGACGGTATACACCCAGGTCACGCGGGTGCCGCAGATGCCGAAGAGGGTAATCAACGCCGGTATAAGCGAGCTGCCATAGCCGCGCATCGCTCCAGACAGCACTTCGATGACAGTGTTGATAATTTCCAGGCCGGCCACGTATTTCAGGCGGATAAAGCCCAGGGCGACGACCGTACTGTCGTCGCTGAAAATATGCAGCAAGGGCACGCCGAACAGAATCAGCAGTGCGCAAATGCAGGCCGTCAGCAGCAGATCCTGGAACAGGCACCACTTCATCGCCTGTTTGCACCGTTTTATATTCCGGGCCCCGTAATTCTGGCTGACAAAGGTCGTGCAGACCTGTCCGAAGGCATTGATCAGAAAAAAGGTAAAGATTTCCAGGTTGAAGGCCGCTGCCGACGCCGCCATGACGTCGGGTCCCAATTCGTTGATAGCCGACTGGATGCAAAGATTGGATAAGGCGAATACCATGCCCTGCATCCCCGCAGGCAGGCCGATGCGCAGCATGGGAAGGAGAATCCGTTTATCTACATGAAACTCCGTCAGGCGGACACGGATTTCCGTCCGGCTGCGGCACAGGAAATAAAACAGCATGGCCGAGCTCAAGGCCGTCGCGACGATCGTGCCGATGGCCACGCCTTCGACGGACATATCCAGGACGAGGATGAAGAATAAGTTCAGGAAAAATTTAGTAATGCCCGACGCAATCAGGCAATACAGGGGCGTCCGCGTATCGCCCTGGCTGCGGAAAATAGACGATTCAAAATTGTACAGCAGGATAAAGGGCATGGCCAGCCAAAAAACGCGCAGATACAAGACTGCCAAATCGAAAATTTCTTCCGGCACCGATAAGAGGCGCAGCAGCGGCTCGACCAGGAGCTCGCCTGCGACGGCCATGGCGACGCCGCATCCCAGGGCGACGAGGATAGCCGTGTGGACGGCGGCGTGGACGCCGTGGATATTCTTCTTGCCGATGAAGCGGGCGATGATGACATTCGCTCCCAGCGATATGCCGATAAACAAGCTCAGCACCATACCGATGATCGGGCTGTTGCTGCCGACGGCCGCCATGGCTTCCTTGCCGACAAACTGGCCGAGCATGGCGATGTCGGCGGCGTTGAACAGCTGCTGCATAATGCCCGTAAAGGCGAAGGGCAAGGCCACGACGAGGATTTTATCCCACAGCGAGCCTTCGAGCATATTGACGCTTCTCGTATTATTCATCCTATTCATATTGCCGCACACCTGACCTTACGGACAAAACAGAGCTCTCCGCAGCTATGCCCGCAGATGCTTGACGAACCAGTGATACGCCGCGATGAGAATGACTGCTGATACACCCCAGCTAATAGGAAAGACCATCATCAGCGTTTCAAAATCAGGCTCCCAGGAAAACACCGTGTATACCCAGGCAATTCGAGTGCCGCAGATTCCGAACAGCGTAATGAGAGCCGGTATGAGCGAGCTGCCGTAGCCGCGCATGGCCCCGGAAAATACATCGATAAGCGATTCGATGACCTCCAGGCAGCCGACGTAGGTCACCCGTATCATGCCGTAGGCAATAACGGCGGCGTCGCTGTTGAAAATACTTAAAATCGGTATGCCGAAGGCGTACACGAAGACGCCGCAGGCCGAACCGATGATTATATCCTGTACGAGGCACCATTTCAGCACCTGCTTGCACCGGTCCAGCTTGCGGGCGCCGTAATTTTGGCTGACAAAGGTCGTACAGACCTGTCCGAAGGCGTTGACGATGAAAAAGATGAAAATTTCTACGTTGAACGCCGCCGCCGAGGCGGCCATGACGTCAGGCCCCAGGCCGTTAATCGCTGACTGAATGCACAAATTCGACAAGGCGAAGACCATACCCTGCACGCCTGCCGGCAGGCCGATGCGCAGCATGGGCATGAGTATCCGCTTATCTACATGGAAATCCTGCAGATGGACGCGGATATCCGTCGTGCTGCGGCACAGGAAATAAAAGAGCAGTCCCGAGCTGATCGTGCTGGCAACGACTGTACCGATGGCCACGCCTTCGACAGACATGCCGAGGACGAGGATAAAAAAGAGGTTCAAAAAGAATTTAACTACGCCGGAAATGATGAGGCAGTACAGAGGCGTCCGCGTATCGCCCTGGCTGCGGAAAATAGACGACTCGAAGTTATACAGCAGGATAACCGGCATGCCTAAGAGAAAAATCCGCAGGTACAGCACGGACATGTCGAAAATTTCATCGGGCACCGACAAAGCCCGCAGCAGGGGAGCCGCTGCGATTTCCCCCAGAATCGTCATAACTACGCCGCTTCCCAGGGCGACGAGTATGGCCGTGTGGACGGCAGCGTGGACGCCGTGGATATTTTTCTTGCCGATAAACCGGGCGATGACGACGTTTGCCCCCAGGGACACGCCGATAAACAAGCTCAGCACCATGGCGATAATCGGGCTGTTGCTGCCGACGGCCGCCATAGCCTCCTTGCCGACAAACTGGCCGAGCATGGCAATGTCGGCAGCGTTGAACAGCTGCTGCATAATGCCTGTAAAGGCGAAGGGCAGGGCTACGATAAGGATTTTATCCCACAGCGAGCCTTCCAGCATATTCACTTTTCTTGTTCGTTTTTCTTGTTTTATTTGTTCCATATCAATTTAATTATGCACATTAAAGTATGCTCCCGTCAATACAAAAATGACCGGCAGACGTTGCATTTTCTGTCTGCCGGTCATTCTTATTTATACTTATAAAATAAATTGAATTACACTTCCAGCCCCAGGCGGTACAAGCGGTTGGCGTTGTCGAAAAAAACGGCCTGCCAATACTGTTCGGGAATAAAGGCTTTGACGAAGGCGACGTAATCGCCCAGATTGGCCAACGGCCAGTCCGTGCCGAACATGACGCTGTCGTAGCGGTTCAAATAGCACAGCCAGTCGCGCAGCATTGAAATATAGCCTTCCTTGGCCTTCAAAAAGCCGTTCATGTCGTGAATTTTTCCCTCAAGCAGCCCCGACAAGTCGACGGCGACGTTGCGGTTCTTTTCCAGCACGGCGATGGCGTCCTGCAGGAACGGATTGCCGATATGGCACATGACGAACTGCACGTCCGGGTGCTTGACAGCCGCCTCGTCGAGCGTCAGGGGATGGCTGTATTTCAGCAGGGCATTGGCCGTCGCCGTAAGGCCCGTGTGAACGGCTACGGGCTTGTCGTATGTCTTCGCCAGCTCATATACGGGGTCGTATATGGGATCGTAAATATAGACGTGGTTATACCCCGGGTAGAGCTTGATGCCGCAGCACTGCTTCCGCTTCAGGTTTTCTTCAATCAAAGGGAGCGATTCCTCAATATGGTCGTTGCAGCCGCTGCTGTCAAGGCCGATGCAGTAGCTCATGAATTCAGGATAGACGTGCCCCTCCGGGTCCAGCGTCCCGTTTCCCATGACGACGCCGTGAACATAATGGTATTGGGCGTAGGCCTGCCGCAGGTGCTCGGCCGAATTGACGTGGCCTGCCGCCAGGGCCAGCTCGTTAAATCCCTTAAAATCGCGGAAATGGAAATGACTGTCGATGATTTTCAATGTATTACCCTTCATCGTCTGCACTCCCTACTCGGCTGCAATCGTTTCCAGAGCAATGCGGATCATGTCGTCAAAGGACGTCTGCCGTTCCTCTGCCGTGCAAGCTTCCTTCGTCAGCAAGTGATCGCTTACGGTAAACAAGCCCAAGGCCTGAACGCCGTATTTCGCCGCCAGCACGTACAGCCCTGCCGTTTCCATTTCCACGGCCATGATGCCGTACGCCGTCAGTTTATCATTATCGATTTCATCGTCATAAAACCGGTCTACCGAGACGATGTTGCCGACGCAGACGGGGATGCTCTGCCGCACAGCCGCGTCGTAGGCCGTCCGCAACAGCTCGAAATCTGCCAGAGCCGCGTAATTGATGGAGGGACCGAAGATGTTGCGTATAATGGACGAGTCCGTCGTAGCCCCCTGGGCAATGACGACGTCGCGCAGCCGGATATCCTTGCGCATCGCTCCGCAGGTACCGACGCGGATCAGCTTTTTGACGCCGTAATCGCGCATGAGCTCCGTCGCATATATGGAAATAGATGGAATCCCCATCCCCGTGCCCTGGACGGAAACGGCGTGCCCCTTATAGGTTCCCGTATATCCAAGCATATTGCGGACGCGGTTGTAGCAAACGGCGCCGTCCAAAAAATGCTCCGCTATATACTGAGCCCGCAGCGGGTCGCCGGGAAGCAGTATCTTATCGGCAATATCGCCGGCCTTGGCTTCAATGTGCAAACTCATAACAAGGACCTCCTTTGTACAGCCCTATCGCTGTTAGTCTATAATCGAATATCGCCTTTATTATATCACACTTGCAAAGAGCTCGTCATAGATAATAGACGTCCTTTATCAATTTTTCCGCTTTCATTTTTGGGTAAATGCGTTATTTCTATAAAACGGTCCGGAATCTCCTGAGGCAGCAGCCGTCGCCGCAGCGCCGCTATGCAGAGAGTCTTCCCCTGTTTCCATGTATCAGACGAAGAAATATAGGCGACAAGCTCATCCCGGTGAGGCCGGCGCAGGACGACGACGGCCCCTTCCGCATCGGGAATACATTCCTGCAGCGCCCTTTCCACTTTATAGGCCGAAACGCTGTCGCCGTTAATCCGGCAAATCTCGTCGCTGCGGCCGAGGTAATGTAGCATGCCGTCGTCTATATATCCCCGGTCCTGAGTCACATAAGGCATGGATAGGCCCAGCACATGGCCTGCCGTGCAGACGGTAATTTTCTGCGTGTCCTCCTGTACTGCGACATGAATCCCTGCGAAGGGGCGGCCTACGAGGGTGTCGTCATCGGTCATGTCCTCATCCCTGATGTAAGTGATATAGTTCAATTCGCTAGAACCGTAGTACAAGACAATCTCCGCTCCAGGAAAGACCTGCTTCAGCTGTCCGGCCTGCCGTGTTCCCAAAGCCTGGGAACCGCTGACAATATGCTTCATCATATCGGCAGCACAGCCGGAGGCTTTCATCTGTTTCATCAAGAGAAACAGCTTCGCCGGAATCATATACAGCGCGTTGACTTGGTACGCTTCCATCATCGTCAGCCACTGCTTAGGATGCAGGCCGTCGGCCCCTACGACAGTACCTCCAGCGGAAAATACGCCGAGATACATGTTTAAGTTTCCCGTAAAGGCCAGGCTTCCCTGGCAAAGCATGACCGTGTTTTCATCGATGCCGAATACGCCGTTCTGCACGGGAAAAAAGGCCGCCCAACTGTCGTAGGTCCGCCACCACAGCTTCGGACAGCCTGACGAACCGGACGTCATAACGCCCATGCAGGCACCTTCCGGCGGTATTTGCGAACAATCACGCCGCTCGCCTCTTGGCTGCGGAGCGATGACCGGTACCCAGTTCGTGCCGGCATAAGCCAAAAACTCAATCATCTGTCTGGCAATCGTATCGGCATAAATCCATCGGCAGGCACGCTCTCCACCGACGGCGTCCCGCAGCGCCTGAGCCCGGCGCGCCAGCTGGCCGTAGGTATACCGGCAGGTTTCCGTAACGAGAGCCGTTTTCTCAGCGTCCTGCGCCTGAATAAGCGATAAGTAATCCATAGTCTACACTCTTTCTATAATCATCGCCTTGCCAAGGCCGCCAGCGCCGGCAATACTGCAGCAGCCCAGCGCGCCGCCCCTGACCCGCAACCCTTCGATAGCGTGCAGGAGCAGCACGGCTCCGGTCGCCCCATAAGGATGGCCGTATGCCAAGGCTCCGCCAAAGGGATTGTACGCCGCCGCGCAGCGGGGAAATCGGCGAGCAAATAGCTCGCCGATCAGAGCGAAGGCTTCATTGATTTCAAAAATATCTATGTCTTCGCCGTGCAATCCGCATTGTGTCAGCACAACTTCTGCGGCCTTCACCGCTCCGACGGGACTCAGCAGCGGGTCTGCGCCGCAGGAAGCAACGCCGCGTATTTTAACAGCCGGCTGCAGTCCGTACCGGCGGGCGTACGCAGGAGAGCATACGACCACAAAGGCCGCGCCGTCGTTGGTGAGGCAGGTGTTGGCCGCCGTAATCACCGTTCCGTCCGGCAATACCGGCTTCAAACGCCGCAGCAGCTGCGGACGCATGGCATGACGAATCCCTTCATCCCGCGCACCGCCGCATACTGGGGCAATGCATGGCTGAAACACGCCTTGCCTCTCGGCCTCTTCGGCCAGAGCATGGCTGCGAAGAACCCCGGCATCCAGCATCTCCCGCGTAATTTGGAATTGTTCCGCCGTGTATTCAGCACAGCGGAGCATGGAGTCTTCGCTCCATGCCTGCGGGCTGAATTGAGCCGTCATATACCATTCCCCATCGCCGCGGTAGGCCGGATGATTGGGATGACAGCTTCGCCGCGGCTGGGTAGACGCACTGTCAAATCCGCCGGCCAGAATACATTCCGCCTGTCCCGAAGCCACCTTTGCCGCCGCGATGGCGACGCTTTCCAGGCCGCTGCAGCACTGCATGTCGACAGTCACAGCCGGTATCGATAGATCCAGTCCCGCTTCCAGCGCAGCCAGACGGGCAATGTTGCCGCCGCAGCCTACGCTGTTGCCGCCGATAATTTCGTCGATGCAGACCAGCCCGTATGCGCGGACCACTTCCTGCAAAACGGCTGCGCCCAGTTTCTCTGCCGGCACATAGCGGTACATGCCGTTATACACGCCGATATAGCTGCGCAGGCCGCCGACAATATACACGTCGTTCATCGCATAGCTCCCAGGATCTTATACAAAGGCCGGGCCAAGGCCGCCGCCCCCAGGCACTTGACGATATCCAGGGGAATAAAGGGAAGCACGCCGCTGAGCACGGCCCCTTCCCAGGTCATGCCCGTAATGAGCTTCAGCTGAATGCATCCCAGCACGTCGATGACGGGCAAGCCAATGCAGACGCCGACAATGACGAAGCGCTTGAAATTGTACTCCTTCCCTTTCAGCCAGGCAATCAGCGTCACGGCAACGACATACCCCCAAATATATCCGCCCGTCGGGCCGAACATTTTTCCCGGGCCGGACGCGCCGCCCGTAAACACGGGGATGCCGATAAGGCCGATGCAGACATACGCCAGCATGGCGGCGCAGGCCTGTTTCGGCGGCAGCAGATAGGCCACCAAATTGACAACCAGCGTCTGCAGCGATATAGGCGACAGGGAAAAGGGCAGGGGAATAATCATATACGCCGACACGCAGTTCATGGCGATGAGCAAGGCCAGCCGCGTCAGCGTTCCGGCATTATACGTTGTTGATTTCATCATATACACGCTCCTTATGCGGTAATCGTTCTATCGTACTGACCAGGCGGCCGCCGACATATCCTTCCATACCGGCAGGCGTCCCCACGAGGCAAAGCTCCTCGCCGGCATATACGGGCTTTCGAAATTTGCAGCGCCAGCGAAGGTCGTCCTCATCCAGCGACGACAGCAGTCGTCCCAGAAAGCACAATCCGGGAACGACGGCATCCTTTCCCCGATGTATTTCGTTAGAGTCGCCGCTGACGGCTAGGTATGCCTGTATTTCTTCATCAGAAAAAACATGACGCCACAGCGCTTCGCCGTCAGAGACAATACTACCGGCTCCAACAGATACGGCCTTCCCAGGAAGGTCGAGGGGCTTGACCAGCAATACCGTCAGCGACTGACGGTACCTTCCGTCTTCGTCCCATCCCAGCACTTGCAGTACGGCCCGCCGCGCCGTCTTTCGGCAGACCTCCAATGAAAACGAACAGGCCTTTCTTTCCAGGCACAACGAGGCTTCCGCCAGAAACCAGCCGGAAAAATCATAGTGTCGGCAGGCAGCCAGCTGCTGAATCAGCTGCATCATCGGCATCCCTTCTTTCTGTTCAGTATGTATGGGATTATAGCAACTTCACCCGCCAGTGTCAACTATATAAATTATTTTAAGTTAACAATAAGTTGAGCTATCGTTATTTATTTCACATAACAAACTATACGCTTTGAGCAATATACCTTTGTTATTTTATTTATAATTAAAACATTATAATAAATATATTTTTTCATCTTATCCATGTATTATGCGTTTTTTAGCTGTATCATATTCAAATATGAGTATTTAATATAAGCAAACGCCTTTTTCCTCTTGCATTTATTTGTGAAAAAATGTACTATATGTATAACGAGATTGTGAAATTTAGAACTCATCTTTCCCGTTATACCGATGATGTTCCAAAATTTGCTATAGGCTGTAACGCTATATCAGCCGCAGCAGCGTTTCAGGTCATCGTTAATTATTTTTCGATTATGAATCATAGCAAACAAAAATATATGTATAAGGTATTATTTTTTGTAATAACTTTGTATACCCTCTTGCATTTATGTTGAAAAGTTTGTTATGATTATAATAACAATATATCATTCATACTGATGATACATTTGCAACATGTATGTCTTATCCGGACATACTATTACATTCAAACCATAAGGAGTGATTTTCTGTGAAAGAAGTAGTAATCGTAAGTGCTTGCCGTACAGCTATTGGTAAATTTGGCGGTTCCCTGAAAGACGTTCCTGCAGCAGATTTGGGCGCTATCGTTATTGAAGAAGCCATCAAACGTGCCGGCATCGACAAAGCTATCGTTGACGAAGTCGTTATGGGCAACGTTCTCCAGGCTGCTCAGGGCCAGAACCCGGCTCGTCAGGCTATGATCAAAGCAGGTCTCCCCGTTGAAACTCCGGCTATGACGATCAACAAAGTCTGCGGCTCTGGTCTTCGCTGCGTATCCCTCGCTGCTCAGATGATTAAAGCCGGCGACGCCGACGTTATCGTAGCAGGCGGTATGGAAAACATGTCCGCAGCTCCGTACGCTATTCCTAAAGCTCGTTATGGCTACCGCATGGGCAACGGCGTATTGGTCGACACGATGATCAAAGACGGCTTGTGGGACGCTTTCAACGATTACCACATGGGCATCACGGCTGAAAACGTAGCTGAACAGTTCGGCGTTTCCCGTGAAGATCAGGACGCTTTGGGCGCTCGTTCCCAGCAGAAAGCTTGCGAAGCTATTAAGAGCGGCGCATTCAAGGATCAGATCGTTCCCGTTGTCATCCATGGCAAAAAAGGCGACACTGTTTTCGATACAGACGAATTCCCGCGCGAAGGCACAACGGTTGAAAGCCTCGCTAAATTAAAACCGGCCTTCAAAAAAGGCGGCACCGTAACGGCTGGCAACGCTTCCGGCATCAACGACGGCGCAGCTGCATTCGTAGTCATGTCCGCTGAAAAAGCTGCTGAACTCGGCCTCAAACCGATGGCTAAAGTTGTAAGCTACGCTTCCGCAGGCGTTGATCCTTCCATCATGGGTATCGGACCTGTTCCTTCTTCCCGCAAAGCCTTGGAAAAAGCCGGCCTCACAGCTGACGATCTCTCCCTCGTTGAAGCTAACGAAGCTTTCGCAGCACAGTCCGTATACGTCGTTCGTGAACTCGGCCTCGACATGAGCAAAGTCAACATCCACGGCGGCGCTATCGCTCTCGGCCATCCGATCGGAGCTTCCGGCGCTCGTATCCTCGTTACATTGCTCTACGGCTTGAAAGAAGTCGGCGGCAAATACGGCTTGGCTACTCTCTGCATCGGCGGCGGCCAGGGCACGGCTTGCATCGTAGAAAACATCGACTAATTTTAATTGATATTGTCGTAAAAAAACGCATGGGCATTTCTGTCCATGCGTTTTTTTGCATGCCTGACAATGTAAAAAACGGGAAAGTTTTTTACTATATCTTTACGGTATATGACGTTCTCTATACGTACTATTTTCATATAATTATTTTTCAAAAACTATTTTATTTTCTTCACAAAAATGATAGAATGAACTAGCCAAAATAAATAGTTATTTATACTAAAATTTTACAATGAAAGAAGGACTGATAATGAAAACTACACGTCGTAAAATGTCTTTGGTTCAGCTGACTTTCGTCACTGCAGCCAATATGTTGGGGGCAGGCATCATCATGCTGCCGACCAAACTTGCTGAAGTCGGTACGATTTCCATTATTTCATGGTTAATTACGGCTCTCGGCTCGCTCGCCCTGGCTATGACTTTCGCCCGATGCGGCATGTTTACTACGAAGCCTGGCGGAATGGGCGGTTATTCCGAATACGCCTTCGGGCGAATAGGACATTTTATGGCAAATTATGCCTATGCAGTTTCCATCGTCATTGCAAACGTGGCTATCGCCATTTCTGCCGTAGGATATGGCGCCGGGTTCTTAGGGACCTCCTTTACGCCGCTGCAAACATGTTTATATACAATTGCCTTGCTCTGGATCGCGGCCGCTTTAAATTTCAGCGGTTCCCGTTATTCGGGCAAGCTCAGTACGATAACAATCTGGGGCGCGATTATCCCCGTTTTGGGCATCTCCCTCATCGGCTGGTACTGGTTTGATCCGTCTACGTGGATTTCTTCCTGGAATCCGAACGACGTCGGGTTCATCGACGCCGTCGGCAATTCCATCGCCCTGACCCTCTGGTCTTTCCTGGGTTTGGAATCGGCTGCCGTCAACATGGACGCCGTAGAAAATCCGCAGCGTTCCGTTCCCATCGCTACTTTCGTCAGCACCTTGGGCGTAGCCTTTATCTACGTCGCCTCGACGAACGTCATCGCCGGTATTGTTCCCAATGCGGAAATTCTCAGCTCCAGCGCCCCCTTCGGCCTAGCCTTTTCGTACATGCTCGGCTCCACGGCCGGCAAGGTCGTCATGGGTTTAATGGTCTTTTCCTGCGCCGGTTCGCTCCTGTCGTGGCAGTTTACCTTGGCCCGCGTCTTTAAGACCAGCGCGCAGCGGGGCTTGTTCCCGAAGGTATTTGCCAAGGTCACCAACGCCGACGTTCCGGTCAAAGGCATGATCCTCATCCTGGCTATGCAAAGCTGCCTGGCCCTGATGACCATCAGCCCGACGCTGGCCAAACAGTTCGAGCTCCTGGCAAATCTGGCCGTCGTGACGAATGTTATTCCCTACATCTTCTGCTCCTTCGCATTGAAATCTATCTTGGAAAAAGAACAGATTTCCAACGCCGTCTGCAACAGAAATACGTCTATTTTCCTGTCCGGCGTATCTATTATCTACTGCATTTACGCCTTGACGACGACAGATGCCGCAACCTTCTTCAGCGGCTGTCTGGCAGTCTTCATCGGCTGGATGATTTACATGGTTCGTTTCAATCTCTTGAAACAGCCCCTGCCGCTGCAAAATAAATAAACACATGCCAAAGTGCCGGTCCTTACGGATCGGCACTTTTTATATCAGTCGTATTTACTTTATGAATTTATACACAGCCATAACGAATACGTTGCCAACAGCGACAGAGGCGACGACCAAGCAGCTTTCTACGACAAACGGCGTAATGAATACGAGGAAATTATTCTGCACGACAGGCATGCATTGGAAAATAAGGGAGCTGAAAATTTGCAGGCGGCTGTCGAAGATAATTGAATTCGCCCCCAGCCAGACAGCCGTCATCACGACGATGCGCAGGCACTGGATAATCCGCTCCTTCCCCGGCAGGCCTTTCGATGGAAAAAAATAAAAGGCGAACACGGCGATGACGCATATACCCATGGCGATAAATCCAAAGCCTATGATGCCCATCACCCCGACGACCAGGCTGGTCGTTACTTTGTCGTCACCGATAGCCGGAAACAAGAGCATGCCCATGACGGCACAAGGCAGGGGCAGGCTATACAAAATCGTATCTAAAAATTCGGAAAACCAGTAGGTCCGGCGGCGCTTCAGCCACCAGTCCACGCCCCAGGCCGCCAGGGACTGCAAGGCCAAAGTCCCCAGCATCCATACGAAAAAGGCTGCGACCCGCAAGGCGTACTCCTGCCAAAACGGATACGCCATGAGGCCGTTAAGAATGGCGACGGCAACGCACAAGGCGACGATACCGCCATATAGTATCGCGCCTGCAGCCGCATACTGCGACGTTCCCGTCCCCTTCATCTGCCGGCGGCGCACCGTAATAGGCAGGCTCAGCGAAGCTAAAATGAACACCAGAACCGACAGAGATACGAACAGTCCCTTATCGGACGCAAAGGCGCCGAAGGGAATGGGAACCGTCCAAAGAGCCAGCCGCAGAACAGCCCGTACACGATCTGTCACAGATGCCGTCATAGGCTCCCTCCCTTCGCTGTATCCGACCCGGTCAGGCAGGCCAGGCCATAGGCCAGCAGCAGCGTGACGCATACTTTGCCGTACATGCCGACGATGAATACGATATCCCGGCCAACGGTCGGCCATTCCCAAAAGGATGACGATTTCCAAATATCACCCATACAGGCGCTGAAGACGGCAAAGGCCGCGGCGACGGCCAGCCACATGACGACAAAGGCAGCCCTGCTTATTTTCCGCTGTTCCGGGCCGAACCGCGCTTCGGCGCTGCCCAAATAAGCCCAGGGAACCAGAAAAGACAAGACCGTATAGCTTACCAGGGCCACGACGGCGCTGGAACCGTTATGTATCGTATACGCTCCAATGGGAATCGGGATAATAAAAAAACACATGAACACGCACTGACGAATTACATCGCAACAGCCACTCATTTCTTTTCTGTACCTCCATTACAGGAACTATCTTGCTTAATAATTAAGTATACCACATATAGGGCCTATATGGGTAGTCGTTATTACCGGCCGGCGCAATCTTCTATTGCGAAAAAGACGGCTCTTGTGTACAATAGATAATAATTACGCAAATATTTACATAGAAAGGTATTTACACAATCATGTCCAAAACATTCCAATCCCTAGGTATTACGCCGGAGCTTTGCGAACTGCTGCGCAAGCAGGGCATCCGCGAGGCCACGGCCATACAGGAACAGGCAATTCCGCCTGTATTTAAAGGGCGCGATATATTGGCCCAGGCCCAGACCGGTACGGGAAAAACCTACGCATTCCTCCTGCCGTCGCTGCAGCAGGTCAAGCCGAACATCCACATGGAGCAGGTGCTTATCATCGCGCCGACGCGCGAGCTGGCCCGGCAGATTGCCGAAGTAGCCGATGCCCTGGCGCCGGCCCTTGGCGTCGACGTCCTCAGCCTCATCGGCGGCAAGACGATCGAAAACCAGCTGCAGAAGCTGCACCGTCATCCCCATGTCATCATCGGCACGCCGGGACGCCTCTTAGACCACTGCCGCCGCAATTCCCTCGATTTAAGCGGCGTCGGCCGGGTCGTCGTCGACGAAGCGGACCAAATGCTGCAGTCGGGATTTTTAGAAGACGTCGACATCCTCATCAGCATGACGCCCAAGCGCCGTCAGCTTCTGTTTTTCTCCGCCACGATACCGGACAAAATCAGAGGTCTGGCAAAAAAACACATGCAGAATCCCCTGTCGCTCCGCGTATTGGAAGGCGAAACCATCGCCCTGGAGCAAATTGAACAGCGCATCTACATGACCAGTGAGGACAAAAAATTCGGCATGCTGTGCCAGATGCTGCAGGAAATGAATCCCTACCTGGCCGTCGTATTCTGCAACACTAAGGAGCGGACAGCCCAGCTGGCCGGTCAGCTCATCGCCGCCGGCTTCAATATCGGCGAGCTCCACGGCGACATGTCCCAAGGCCGCCGCACCCAGGTGCTGCGCGATTTCGCCCGGGCTAAGACGCAGATTCTCGTCGCGACGGATATCGCCGCCCGCGGCATCGACATCGAAGGCATTACGCACGTATTCAACTACGACGTCCCCCGCGACGTAGATTATTATATCCACCGCATCGGCCGGACAGGCCGGGCCGGCAACGAAGGATTGTCCGTCATGTTCGCCACCGGCGCCGACGAAGACTGGGTCCGCCGCATCGAACACAGCATTCACGCTACGATTACCAAATATACGACGAGCGGCAAAATCAAAGTCAAGGCCAGCGCGCGGCCTCCCAAAAAGAAAAAAGTATACAAGGACAAGCTGCCGGCCAGCACGTACCAGCCTACAAAAAGCAAGCGCCACAAAACGCTGCATAAGGGCGGGGACAATCGCCGCCGGCGGTAACATACAGCAAGGAGGTACTTGATATGAAAAAACAATTAGCCGTCGTCCTGGCGATTCTGACGCTGTTAGTCAGCGCCGGCTGTTCCCCGGCGGACACGCAGGACGCCAATAAGGCCAAGACCACGCAGGAACAGCAGGTCGATAAGAGCAAAGCCGAAAAAGCCACGATCGGCGAAGTCGCCGGCCTCGGCGATACGGCCCAGGATTGGGAAGCCGAATTCGGCCATCCCTACGCGCAAGGCGACACGCTGAAAGTATACAAGGGCGGCCTCTACGAAGTCGTATTCGAAAATGACCGGGCCGTTACCATTACCTTGCCGGCGAAAGACGGTAAAGAACCGGCGACGGATACGCTCCTTCCCCGCGACGGCAAGAAGCAGTCGGAAAACAGCCAGCAAACGGGCGGCATGACCATGACCGTGGAAAAATGGCACAGCGATATGCTGGAAAAAGCGATTCCCGATACGAAGGGAACCTATACGGTCATGAAAAATAGGAACGGCAAAGAATATGACAGCATCGTCGTCGACTGCACGCCTAATTTGAAAAAATAAATAAACCATACAAAACAGCTCCTCCCTAGTCCCATGCAGGCTATGGAGGAGCTGTTTTCGTCAGTATAGGACGGCCTCGATAAGCCGCCTCGTGTATTCGCTTTGAGGACGGCAAACGACGTCGTCTGTTCGTCCTTCTTCTACAATCCGGCCCTTGTCCATGACGACAAGCCGGTCGCAGCACTGCTGCGCTACGGCCAAATTATGCGTAATAAACAGGAGCTGAAAACGCCCCTCGGCCTTTAGGCCCATCAGCAGTTCGAGAATCTGCCGCTGCGCCATGACATCCAAGGCGCTCGTCGCTTCGTCGCAAACAAGCAGCCGCGGATGTACCGCCAAGGCGCGGGCGATGGCCGCCCGCTGGCATTGGCCGCCGCTGACCTCGTGAGGATACCAGTCGGCAGCGGCAGCGGGCAATCCGCATCGTTCCAGCAGCTCCCTGACCTGTTTCCGCCGGTCGGCTTTGACGACGCCGCTGTTCTTCAGACATTCTCCGACGCCGTCTCCCAGTGTCCGCCGCGGGTCAAAAGACGACCGAGGCGACTGAAATACCATCTGCAGCTCTTTATACACCTGCCGCAAGGCCTTTCCCCTGGCCGCCGTAATATCGCAGCCTCTCAGAAAAATGCGTCCCGCCGTTACGTCGATAAAGCGGCAGACCGCGTTGGCAACGGTGCTCTTTCCCGATCCGGACGGGCCAATCAGGCCGACGCTTTCGCCTTCTTCTATGCAAAAACTAACCCTATCCAGCGCCCTGACCTGTGCGCCCTTTCTTCCTGCAAATTCTTTCGTCACCTCTTGCAGTTCTAAAAAAGCCATCGTCATTCCCTCCGCAGCTTCGGCACGGCAGCCAGCAATTCCTTCGTATACGCCTGGGCCGGAGAGGTCAGTACGTCTTTAGCCGAGCCATATTCTATTATCTGGCCGTCTTTTACAACCAGCACGTAATCGGCTATGCGGGACACGACGCCCATGTCGTGAGTGACCAGCATAATCGCCGTGCCGTACTGCTCCCGCAGATACAGCAGCTCATCCAGCACCTGCTTCTGCGCGCAGACATCGAGAGCGCTTGTCGGTTCGTCAGCCAGCAGCAGGGCCGGCTTCAGCAGCATGACCAGGACTAAGGCCGCGCGCTGATTCATGCCTCCTGACAGCTCAAAAGGATAGCTTTCCCATACGCGCCGGCCGTCTGAAAAGCCCAGGCGCGCGAAAAGCTCCAGAGCCTGCCGCCGGACGTCCTCCTTTCCCATATCCCAATGGGCCGCCGCGGCTTCGCAGATTTGGCTGCCTATGGTCCGTACAGGACACAGCGACGCCGCTGCATCCTGAAAAACCATTGCCATCTGCGCGCCGCAGAGACGCCGCATCCCTTCGCCCGATAAAGTCAGTATATCCTGTCCTTGAAACCAAATATGTCCCTGCGTGACGGCACCGCCCGGCCCCAAGAGCTTCATAGCGCTTTGAAGAATAGTGCTCTTGCCGCTGCCAGACTCGCCGACGATACCCAATATTTCTCCCGGCTGCAGCGAAAACGTCGCCTGCCGTACGACGGGCCGGCCGTCATAGCAGATTTCTATGTTGTCATAGGCAATAACCGCCTCTTTCATACCCATCATCCTCACGTCTTGTCTAAATCCGCCGTAATTTCATAAAAATCGCAGGGATGAGCCGTAAGGCCCGTGACGCCCTTTCTGGCAATCATACTCATCTTCAAATGAGAACAAAATACATAGGCGTGGTCGTCCAGGATAGTTTGCGCCATCTGCACGGCCAACGCTCCCCGTTCGTCAGAGTCAAAGGTTCCTTCCATCTTCCGGGCTAATTTTTCCAGGGCGTCGCTGTGATACCGGCCCGTATTGCTGTCCGACCCGTCAAGGCAGCAGTAGGTGAAGAAATACTGCGGGTCTCCCGACGGAGCCGTCACCATCGCGCTGGCATAGACATCCCAGGCGGAGCGGTCTTTTTTCACACGGTTGTGGTCGGCCGTGCACTGGATATCCACGGCAACGCCGATCTGCTTCAGCGTCGCCTGGGCCGATTCGGCCAGCAAAGGCAATTCCTGACGGCTCGGATAGGTAAGCCAGCGGAGAACCAGCTTGCGCCCGTTCTTTTCCCGAACGCCGTCGCCGTCTTCATCCTTCCAGCCGGCGTCATCCAATACACGTCTGGCCCCGTCTAAGTCGTAGAGCTCGGCCTTCGCCGCATCGCCGCCGAAAACAAACGTATCGGGAAAAGGACCGGCGGCAGGGTAGCCGTTTCCATGGAGCAAGGCGTCGACAAAGCCTTGCTTGTCAATGGCCATAGAAATCGCTTTGCGGACGGCTTCATCCTGCATCAGAGGACTGTCGAAATTCATCCAGACAAAGAATGTACGGCTTGTAGCCGCACTGCTGATCGTGTACTCGTCGTTTTGAAACAGGGGATAGCTGGCATAGGGCATGCCGTAGGCCGCGTCGATTTCGCCGGACTGCAGGGCCATAGTCAGCGTATCGCCGTCGGAAATAGTCCGTATCGTAATCGAATCCAGCTTGGGATCGCCGTTCCAATAGGCGTCATTTTTTACGAGGTCAACATGGTCTCCGGACACGAGGGACACGGCCTTATACGGCCCCGTTGCCGTCACCATGCCGTCGCTGGTGATGCCGGCCTGCATGTCGATAATGCAGCCGTATGGGTCGGACAGATAATTAGGCAGGGCCGGCACGGGGACCGTCGTCCGAATCGTCAGCACCTGTCCGTCCGCTTCCATAGAGGCGATGTGCAAATCGCCGGCCGCCCGTGTATGGACGGCAATCAAATGCTCCAGGCATTCCTTGACAGCCTGGGCATCTACGGGCCGGCCGCTGGTAAAGGTCACATTCTTGCGCAGAACAATTCTCCACGTCACGTCGTCGACAGGCTTATAGCTTTCCGCCAGCCACGGCTCGATTTCCATCGTATCGGAGTAGCGAAACAGCGTCTCCCCTACGCCGTAGCGGATGCAGGCCCAGCCGCTGTTGTCGTTGTGCGGATTGATGTCAGGCTCGTTGTTTTCAGGGTTAAAGGTCGTATCGCCCATAACAAAGGTTTTTCCGCCAGCGGAACGGTTCGCCTCTTCCGTACCGCCGCAGCCGGCCGCCGTCAGCAGCAGGAGCACCGCCGCAATACACGCTATAAAACGTTTTTTATTCATCCTCTCAAACCTCCCCATTACCGCCCCCGCTCTTTCGGGTCTATATAATCACGCAGCGCGTCGCCCCACAGATTAAATACGGCGACAGAAAGAAAAATAGCCGCGCCGGGAGACAGGACGACCCAGGGATAGGTCTGCAGCATGCTTCGGCCTGTGCTCATCATGCTGCCCCATTCGGCGGCCGGCGGCTTGGCGCCTAATCCCAAAAAGGACAGGGCCGCAAGCTCCATCATCATCGTGCCGATGTCCAGGGCTGCCGTAACGACGATTGTTCCCAGGCAATTCGGCAATATATGGCGGACCATGATCTGACGCGGCAAAGAACCGGCCATCTGAGCCGCTAAAATAAACTTCTGATCCTTCAATGCCAAGGTCCGGCTTCGGACCAAACGGGCGTACTTAGGCCAGCTGACGGCCGCCAAGGCGACAACGGCATTATGAATCCCGCCGTGTAACACAGCCGCTATGGCCATGGCGAAAATCAAGCTGGGAAAGGCCAGGCAAACGTCGGCCAGGCGCATGCACAGAGCGTCCGCCTTCCCGCCGTAATATCCGCACAGCAGTCCGACGCCCGTACCGATAAAAGCAATCATGGCGACGAGAGCCAGTGCCGAAAAAATGCTGAGCTGCGCGCCGGCTAGAATCCGGGACAACATATCGCGGCCATACCGATCCGTTCCCAGCCAGTGTTCCCACCCAGGAGCCTGAAGAGCCGCGTCATACTGCTGGGCATACGGATCATAGGGACACAAATACGCACCGAAGGCCGCAACGCACAGCAACGCGGCGGCGCAGAACGAAAACAAGATAAGGCGGCGCTTCGGCGTCTTGTGAAAAACGAGAGCTTCCGGTATCATCAACGCCGCCCCGCTTTCCAGCCAATCTGCGGGTCCGCTATCCGATAGACGATATCAGTCAGCAAATTGACGACGACGTATATGAAGGCCATCCATACGACATAGGCCTGAATCATAGGATAATCTCGTCCGTGAATCGCATCGACGGCCAGCTTTCCTACGCCGTCCCACATGAAAATGGATTCTACAATGGCAGTCCCGCCCAGCAGGCTGCCGATAGAAAGAGCCAGCAGCGTCAAAATCGTACCGAAGGAAGCCCGCAGAATGCTGCGCCGCAGCGTCCAGGAAAAGGGAACGCCCCTCGATTTCGCCCCCAGCACATAGTCCTTGCCCATCTCTTCCAGCACGGCCGCCCGCACTTGCCGCAAATACTTGGCAGACATCGCAATGGCCAGTGTCGCCGTCGGCAGCGCCAGATGCTCTATCCCCATTCCCGAGGAAAGGACGGGAAACAAGGGTAGCCGGACGGCAAACAAATACAGCAGAACCAAAGCCAGAAAAAAATTAGGCATGCTGTTGCCGCAAAAACTGAAAAAGCGTATGACGTAATCTACAGGCGAGTTGCGCCGGACCGCTGCCGCAATGCCCAGCGGAACCGAAACGGCGACTGTCAGCAGGACGGACGACGCCGTGAGAAGCAGCGTCGCCGGCAGCTTATCCATGAAAGTCGCAAAAACGTCACGCCCTGTCATGAAGCTGACGCCCATATTACCGTGCAGCAGATTTCCCAGCCAAACGATATATTGCGTCAGAAACGGCCGGTCCAATCCCAGCTGCGCCCGTTCGGCCGCGACGACTTCCGCAGCGACAGCTATGCCTGCCCGGTCATATTTTTGAACGACTGCATCGCTGCCGGCAATATGCATCATGGCAAAGGACAGAAAAGTAATTCCCAGCAAAATCGGAATCAGCTGCAAAAGCCGCTTTATCACATACATCGTCATAGCTGCTTCACAGCCTTTATCATAAACATGGGCGTCGAGCCGTTATTGATGCGTTCTTCCCGCGTCCATACCGTCTTCCATATCTCCTCATCGGCAACGGCATCCATCCCTAAGCGCCGCAAAATATCTAAATCCCACTGCGGGCGCACGCGTCCCGACAGAGGAGCTTTGCCGGCAATCGCTTCCATAGCCGGTATATCTGTCCCGTCCGTCTCGTCGGTTACGCCGCTCCGGCGGATGTGCTCCCTGTCTTCCATATATCCCCGCCGCGCTTCCTCATCGTATAAATACCGATACCAATTGGCGTCGAAGTTCAGCAGCAGGCCGCCTCGTTTCAGGACGCGCCGCCACTCGCCATAGGCCTTGTCAGGGTGCGGAAGGTTCCACGTCAGGTTCCGCGTGACGACGACGTCGAAATACCCGTCGGCAAAGGCCAGCTGCTCCGCGTTCATGCGGCAAAACCGTATAGACCGGCCGAGCCGTCCGGCATTGTATCTCGCTTCTTCCAGCATAGACGCTGTATAGTCGACGGCCGTCACCTCATAGCCCCGTTCAGCCAGCAGAATGGCGAAAAATCCCGGCCCCGTGCCGACGTCCAGCACGCGGATTGATGAAGCACTCTCTTTACCGCAGGCCGCGTCTATGTGCTGCAGCAGCGTCCGTCTCCAGACGTCCCGCTGGCTTGAGCTCAGCTCGTTTTGATGGACTGCCGAATATCCCGGCGCGCGGTTTGTCCAATAGGCCATATTTTCTTGTTCATAGCTTTCATAAGCCGCCATAGTCATCCCTCGTCAAACATACGCCGCAATACAGAATATGGGCGTAGGATTATAAAATTCGTCTACGTCATGATATATGCGCTTCCAAACGGACAGATCCACGCGGACATCGCGGAATCCCGCCTCGGCCAATAACTCGCAATCCCGCTGCGGACGCAGCTCCGGCCTGCGCAGGACCGTCTTCATCCGTTCATAGTCAGCCAGCAGCGACGGCGCAATCCGTTGGTGCGCATGGGCAGCCGGCAGCGGCATATCCGCCCTTTCATGGCAATAATCGGCGTCAAAATTCAGCAGCAGGCCGCCGTCCTTCAGCACGCGCCGCCACGCCCTATAGGCCTTGCCCAAGTTCGGAAGAGCCCAGGTCAGATTGCGCGAAATGACGACGTCGAAAGAAGCGTCGGGAAACTCGGGCCGTTCCGCATCCATAACGAAAAACGCCGACGGCACATGGTATAGCTCCGCTTTCCGCTTCGCTTCGGCAATCATGTGCTCCGTCAGATCGATGCCGACGACGTCGTGCCCCGCCAGGGCCAGGATATTGGCAAAAAATCCTGTTCCCGTGCCGACGTCTAAGATACGCAGCGGCGCTTCCATCGAAAAATACCGCTGAAACTCCTCTATCCACAACTGCCGCTTCGGGCTTTGAAACTCCCGGCACCGCTGCGCCGAAAACTCGTCGACCCGCTGCGACCAATATTCTATCATTTCACGTTTAATATGTTCCATCTGTCAAGCCTTTCTATATTTCGTAATTTAAAGTAATTTTATTATACAAAAATATATATGGCCTTTTAAGCCCCCTATGGGGATAGAAATTACCGCACAGTCCATACAAACCTTCATAACTATATGCTCATCATTTATACTGCGCACAAAAAAACAGCCCACGCAAAATGCATGAACTGTTTTTACTTGGTTAACCACAAGCATATAAACACAAGTTACAGCTATATACGGAAGAAATATTTTTTCCTTACGGCATTGCACTGCGGCAAGGCATTTTTTTATTACCTTCAGCTCTGCCACCTCCTGTCTTTAATATGCGGCTTCAGCAGAAAAAAGATATTCGAGCGTACAGTTGGGAAAAATGCTTCTGAAGTATATTTATTTTCCGCAGCGTAAAATCTGTACGCCCACATCGTTTACTTGAAAAACGCCTTTTGCTTATGCTGCAAACAGAGACGCATTTACCATTTGTAAGCTTTTTTCTGGCCATTTCTGTCTTTAAATTAGGATACATCGCAATTTTCATCTCCTCGATATTTCCCCGCGGGGGCAATTTTATAGCGTGACCATATTATGTTGCATTGCAATTACCAATATCAACGGGAACTTTTTTACGTTGTAATGTAATTATTTTACAAAGTAATTTTTGTATGGTTTAATGATAGTAAATAAAAGTTCTTATTTTTGAGGTGAAAAAGATGGCTATAATCGACAATCTTTCCGCTTTGATGCCAGAACATAACTATACTAAAGCTGACGTTGCTAAACTTTCCGGCATACCATACGCCACGATTGACGGGTTATTTAAAAAAGGGGATGAAAATACTAACTTATCAACTAAAAAAATTATCGGCATTTATGGGATACACACTTGATGAACTACCAACTGATAATGAACAAAAAAAATTATAGCGTTAAATTCTCGCGATAAAAGAGATCTTCAAAAACGTCTACAAGAAATTTTAAACGACATGAATACTGAGGAAACAAAAGATTTTCTTCGGACATCCCTCCAGCACTCTATCGAAGCAGCAAAAATACGAGCAAAGGAAAATTTACGCCTAAAAAGTACAAGAAATACGTGGTAACCAGCGGCTATAAAGAGTACAGCACAAAAGTTATCCAGAAAACATAAAAACGCTCCATTAAAATTAGTTAGATATACTCGTTGTATATGAAGATCTGGATAGTATTTTGAGATATTTCGCCGCTCATTTTCGGATGAAGACAATCCATCTCAATGAAAATGCACGGGAAGAGCTGAAGAGATGCATCTGTGCGCACGAACTAGGGCACGCAATATTTCACGCCAAAGTCAACATGCCGTTCCTAAGCGTCTATACGCTGTATAGCGTTGAAAAAATCGAAGGGCTGACAAATATGTTTACAGTTGAATTACTTCTACACGATAGGTATATAAGATAATCCAGGCTGTAGTATGTATGATTTAGCAAATAATCGCAGTGTACCAATTTATTAAACTGAAAGGAATGTGAACGCCATGAAAAGAATTTGTACATTATTTCTATCATTAATGATAACGTTTAACGCTATTTCTGTATTCGCTATTTCTAAGACAGAGTTAGAAAGCAATCCGGAAAGATATATCATCATTTCTGAATCTACTGACGGGAACGGATACTGTGACTACAGCAATACTAAAGTTATTGCCAATACGGATACTACAGCAACCATTAAAACAAAAATATACCAAGTATTTAATACTAAACAAATGATTACTACGTGTGATTATGACTTTATTTATAATAAAGAGCGCAGCACTAAAAATTTGACAGAATTAGTTATGTCAAAGCCGGAAGCACGGGCAATGCCAGAATATTTTGTTAATCAGTTAAAAGCATTAGATTCCGGCGTAAAAGTCCACAAATACAATTTTAAGGTATTCAATTTTTCAGGCAAAGACATCACACCTTTGAAGCTGCACGGATATGAAAAAACAATGACAGCAGATATGCGTTCTCTTGATTACTCTATCGCCAGTGGATTATATGGTGTTTATTTTAACATGGAGTTATTCTAAGAAGACAGTATAAAAAAGACAATAACTTCGCTCGCAAAATAAAATTAAATACCGGCATAACTTGGCGTCCTCAAAAACTTGAAATACACCATATGAATAGAACCGCTCGTGGAAATTCTATAACTATTGATCCTTCAGAAATAAACATGCAAAGTATGTGCGGATATAGAAGCTCTTCATATAACGCCGCCAATTTCGTATTTTATAAAGCATATAACAGATGTTTTAATCCAAATGTTTATCTGTAACCTTTGTAGAAAATAAAAAACTCCCCCTGTTGCCAGCCGGATATAATGAAAGGTACATACTATGAATCCTATTCTAATTGAAATTGATACGCTAAAAAATACGCTGCGCGGCCTACGTCCATTGAGCAAAGCCGAGCTGCAGCGGCTGCGCAATGAATTTATCATCGAAACGACCTACAATTCCAATGCCATCGAGGGCAATACACTAACGCTTCGTGAAACAGCCCTTATCCTGCAGGAAGGCATTACCATTGCCGAAAAGCCTCTGCGCGACCATCTCGACGTCATCGGCTTCAAGGACGCCTTCTATTACATCATCGACCTGGCATCACATAATACACCGCTGACAGAAGAAACGGTCAAGACGATCCATTCCCTCGTCCTGATGAATGACCGGGAAAACCGCGGCAAATATCGCAGCGTCCCTGTCCGCATCCTCGGCGCGCTCCATACGCCGCAGCCGTACATGGTACAGCCGACCGTCGAGCAGCTGATCCGACAGTATGAGGAATGGAAACAGGAAAAACACATCATCGAAGCCATCGCCCTGCTTCACCTCGAATTCGAGTCCATTCACCCCTCATCGACGGCAACGGCCGCACAGGCCGCCTGCTGCTGAATTTCGAGCTGATAAAAAACGGCCTGCTGCCCATCGACATTAAATTTACAGACCGCCGCAAGTATTACGACTGCTTCGACGCATACCATGCCGATAATAAAAATCCTGAAAAGATGGTATCGCTTATCGCAGAATATGAAAAGGTCGAATTAGAACGATATATCAAAATTATCAAGCAATAAAACGAGTCTTTGTCAAATGTTGGAGTATATTCTCTTGTTACAGTATTTTGCGTCCCATTCCCGTTTGTTAATGATGCGATATATTAAATTCGCTTCTTGAACCGGCTATACTTTCGAATCCCAAAGCTGATCCGTTTTAGCACTTTGATTTTATTGGTGCATCCCTTGTATACCCATTGGACCATGGGAATTTCAGGACGTTGACAATTTCCTCAAACCAGTCTGTAAACGACGTGACGGATAGTGACAGGCCGGGCAGCTGTACTGCCGTTTACGAAACTGCGCATATACGGGAATGTCATTTGCAATGGCAATACATACAGTTTGCTGCCGGTAATCCTTAATACGTGAAGTACGTGTATGACAATGAGGGCAGCGCTGCTCTTTCTTTGGAATCGCCAGATGTAGAATCTGTTTGTCTTCCAGCAGTTCCAAAGAAGTTACCTCAACCTCTTTTAAAGAGAGCTCTTTTCGATATAACAAGAATTGGACATAGACATTTTCCTTTCTATTGGGTTTGGTCGCTTTAATAGTAACAGGGGATACGTCGTATGTCCATTTTTTTGTAAAATGGGGCAGCGGCAGATATACGATGTCTGTCGTTACCCCAACATTTATTATAGAACCAAAAAAAACAGCTCATGCAAATTGCATGAGCTGTTCTATGGTGACCCGGTAGGGATTCGAACCCTAGACCTACTGATTCGTAGTCAGTCACTCTATCCAGCTGAGCTACCGAGTCATATCTTAACGACTTATATAGTATAGTAAATTTTTTATTATTTGTCAATACGTTTTTTATATAAAATGGGGAAAGAGCGGCGCTCCTTCCCCATTTGCTCCATCGTATTGATGATTTCCAGTTACATGACGCCGGCATCCTTCATCATCTGCGTCAGGAATTCTTTTACCTTCGGGCTGGCGTCTACCATAGGCAGGCGGAATGCGCCGGCCGGCAGGCCGAGCATGTTGCAGCAGGCCTTGATCGGCGTCGGGTTTACGGTGCAGAAGATACCCGTCATAACCGGCAGGTATTTCTGATGCAGTTCCATGGCCTTTTTGATGTCGCCGTCTTTATAGGCCTGAACCATTTCGTTCATCTCCTTGCCGATGATATGGGACGCAACGCTGATAACGCCGCAGCCGCCGACGGACAAAATCGGCAGGGTCAGGTTATCTTCGCCGCTGTATACGTAGAAGTCGTCGTCTGTGTCACGGGCAATCGTCGTAGCTGCGTTCAAATCGCCGCTGGCTTCCTTGATGCCGACGATATTCTTGAAGTCATGGGCCAGCTTGACGACCGTAGCCGCTTCAATCTTGCCGCCCGTACGGCCCGGTACATTGTAGATCAGAATCGGCATATCCGTCGCCTTCGCAAGGGCCGCAAAGTGGGCGTAGCAGCCGTCCTGATTCGGCTTGTTGTAATAGGGAACGATGGCCAGGAAGCAGTCTACTCCCGTCTTTTCCGCTTTTTTCATGAATTCGATCGTCTGCGCCGTATTGTTCGTGCCTACGTTGGCCATGACCATCACTTTATCGCCTACGGCGGCGGAGATGTCCGTAAAGAGCTTTAATTTTTCCTCTTCCGTCATCGTAGCGCCTTCGCCGGTCGTACCGGCTACGAGAATGCCATCGGAGCCGTTTTCGCAGTAATACTGTGCTAATTTGACGGCGCCTTCGTAATTGACGGACTCGTCTTCATGAAACGGCGTAATCATAGCCGTGATAACGTTGCCAAATGTTAACATACCAATTCGCTCCTCTCTACTTTACCATATCATGAGCCAGCATATATTCGGCGATCTGCAGGGCGTTCAGTGCGGCGCCCTTGCGGATTTGGTCGCCCGATACCCACAAGTTGACGGCTTTGGGATTGTACAGGTCCTTGCGGATGCGGCCTACGTAGCAGTCGTATTGTTCCGACGTATACATGGGCATGGGATATTCCATTTCGGCCGGATTGTCCTGTACCTGCGCGCCCGGGAAGGCGTCGATAGCCTTGCGGATCGCGTCGACAGTCAATTCATCCTGTGTTTCTACGTAAATGGATTCGGCATGGCTGCGGAAAACGGGAACGCGGACGGTTGTCGCCGTAATGGCGATAGTATCGTCGTGAAGCATCTTATGGGTTTCATTGACCATCTTCATTTCTTCCTTCGTATAATCGTTTTCCATGAATTTATCAATCTGCGGAATCAGGTTAAACGCGATGGGATAGTGCTTCGGCAGGCTCTTGCTCGGCAGGATCTGCGGGTTCATGGCTTCGCCCTTGAGGTAGGCCTGCGTTTCTTCCTGCAGCTCGTCGATGCCTTCTTTGCCGGCGCCGGACACGGCCTGATAGGTGCTGACGATAATCTTTTTGATCGGCGACAAGTCGTGAATCGGCTTCAAAGCCATGAGCATGATGATCGTCGAGCAGTTCGGATTGGCTATGATGCCCTTATGCCAGGCAATGTCTTCCGGATTGACTTCAGGAACGACAAGGGGCACGTCCGGATCCATGCGGAACGTGCTGGAATTATCGATGACGATACAGCCCCGTTTAGCAGCTTCAGGCCCCAAGGTCTTGCTGATAGAACCGCCGGCAAACAAGCCGATATCTACGCCGTCGAAAGATTCGGGCTTCGCTTCTTCTATCGTGTATTCCTGACCGTTAACGGTCAGCGGCTTGCCTGCCGAACGGGCCGACGCCAGCAGCTTCAGCTTGCTGTACGGAAAATTTCGTTCTTCAATCAGGCGGATAAATTCTTGTCCAACTGCACCTGTGGCGCCTAAAATCGCTACTACCGGTTCTTTTGCCATACTAAAAACCCCTCCAACATCTTACGTCTTATAAATAATTTTCCAAGCCAAAGGTCAGGCCCGGCCGAGAGTTTACTTTCTTTACAGCCAAAATGACTCCGGGCATGAACGATTTGCGGTCGATAGAATCGTGACGGATCGTCAGCAGCTCGCCGTAGCCGCCGAACAGTACCTGCTGATGGGCGACGTAGCCGGGAAGGCGGACGCTGTGAATGGGAATGTCGTCCACTTTTGCGCCGCGGGCGCCGTCCAGGCTTTCATGCGTCTTATCCGGAGCCTGCTGGGCATTGGCAGCCTTGCGGGCCGCGTCGATTTTATTAGCCGTCATGATGGCCGTGCCGGACGGAGCGTCCAGCTTATTATTATGGTGAAGTTCGATGATTTCTACATCCGGCAAATAAGGAGCCACTTCTTCCGACAGCTTCATCATCAAAACGGCGCCGATAGAAAAGTTCGGCGCAATGAAAATGCTCGTCTTGCGCTGTTCTGCCAAGGCGGCCAATTCGCCGCGCTGTTCTGCCGTCAGGCCCGTCGTGCCGACGACCATATTGACGCCGTGTTCAATGCATGTCTTGGCGTTTTCAAAGATAACCTTAGGTGTCGTAAAATCTACAACGACGTCGGGCTTAATGTCGTCCAGGGCCTGGCCTAAGCCTTCGCGGATAGCGATTCCCAGCGCGCCGACGCCGGCCAGTTCGCCGGCGTCTTTGCCGATATTCGTCACGCTGACGCCGCCGACAAATTCTAAATCCTTATCTTCATATACGGCTTTGACGACCTGGCTTCCCATGCGGCCGTCCGCGCCGTTTACCAATACGCGAATCATGTTTGTTCACCATCCTAATTTTACTTAATTAAAGATTACCATTAATATATACCTATTATGCAAATTCGTCAATAGAATCACTTTAAATCTTGTCGTCCCGCACTTGACGCACGATTTGCTTGGCCGCCTCGATGCTGGCCTCCGTCGCGTCGTCGCCGGCAAACATGCGGGCGATTTCCAAGACGTGGTCTTCTGCCGACAACGGGCGAACTTGCGAAACGGTCCGACCATCGGCTTCCCTTTTATAGATGAAGTAATGGTGATCGGCTATGGCCGCCGTCTGGGGCAGGTGGGTAATGCACAAGACCTGATTGTCTCGTCCCAGCCGCCGGATGTGCTCGGCTACCTTCAATCCCGTCTGCCCGCTGATGCCGACGTCGATTTCATCGAAGATCATCGTCTGCCCGCCGGCCGAGGCCGCGCTCGACTTCAGGGCTAGGGCAATACGGGAAATTTCGCCGCCCGAGGCGATTTTCGCCAGAGGCTGCATGGCTTCGCCCGTATTGGCCGAGAAATATAATTCGATGGAAGCCGCCCCGTCAGGAAGGATTTTTTCCATAGGCTCGATGTGAAAGGCGATGCGGCTGTTCGGCATTCCTAATTGATGAAGGGTCTCTTCCATGGCCTGACGGAAGGAGGCGTCTGCTTCCCGCCGCAGCGAAAGCAGCCGTTCGGCCTGGCGGCGCAGGCCCTGTTCCTGCCGCTTGATGTCGGCTTGAAGCTCTGCCAGCAGGCTTTCCGATTGGTCGAGCCGTTCGTACTCGCCCTTGGCTTTGGCCAAAAAGGCCAGTATTTCTTCAATCGTAAGGCCGTATTTCCGCTTGAGCTTGTCGATCGCCGCCAGGCGGGACTGCATGGCGTCAAGAGCCCGTTCGTCAAACTCAAAGGAATCGGCATACCGCATCAGGCCGTCATGCACGTCTTCCACCTCGTAGGACAGCGTTTCCACCTTAGACGCTAAGTCGGCAAAGGCCGCATCGTAGGCGGAGGCCTTTTCCAGGCAGCGATGTATCGTCTCCAGCTGTTCGACGATGCCCTTCTGCCGTTCGCCCCCTTCCAGGCAAAATACGGCTTCTTTTAGATTGTCTTTAATATGCTCGGCATGAGAGGCGGCGCGCACCTTCTTTTCCAGCTCGTCGTCTTCGCCGATTTGCAGCTGGGCGCTCTCGATTTCCTTGATTTGGAAATCGAGGATACTGGTCATGCGCGCCTTTTCGCCTTCGTCGTGCTGCAGCTTGCGCGCCTGCTGGCACAGGGAACGCCACGCGCCGTACATTTCGTCATACCGCCGCCGCTCCTGCTGCAGCTCCGGCGTCAGCGAATCCAGTATGCCGACGTGGTAGGCCGGGTCAAAGATGAGGCGGTTGTCGAACTGGCCGTGTATGTCGAGAAGGTATTCGCCAATGCGCTTGACGACGGCAGTCGGCACCAGCGTGCCGTTCACCAGCGTTGTGCCCCTGCCGCTGCGGTAAAACTGCCGGCAGATGACAAGCTGCCCGTCGTCGCATTCGATGTGGTTTTCTTCCAGCAAACGGGCCAAATGTTCGCCTATAACAGAAAAAAAGAACGCGCCTTCAACACGAAAGGCGTCCGTGCCCTGCCGCACGAACGATGCTGAAGCGCGTTTTCCCGCCAACATGCCGATTGCATCGAGAAGAATAGACTTGCCGGCGCCGGTTTCACCGGTAAAAATCGTAATGCCTTCGCCGAAAGAAAGCTGCAGATCTTCTATTAACGCAAAATTATGTATGTGCAGCGATTGCAGCATAAGCGCCTCATTCTTTCATCAGCGACACGATTAATTTTACCAGCTGCGGCACCGTTTCCGCGTTGTTCGTAATAATGAGAATCGTATCGTCGCCGGCTAAGGTCCCGATAATGCTTTCCCATTTCGCGTGGTCGATAGCCGAAGCTACCATGCTGGCCGAGCCCGGCAGCGTATGCACGACGATTTGGTTAAAGGCCGAGTCGACGCGGACGATAGAATCCTGGAACAGGCGGGCCATGCGGTTTTTGGACATGAGCATGTTCTGTTCCGGCGACAGGGCGTACCGATAATGGCCGTCGCTGGTCGGAACCTTGATGAGCATGAGTTCTTTAATATCGCGCGACACCGTCGCCTGCGTGACTTCAATCCCTTCTTCCTGCAGGGCCTTTGCCAGCTCTTCCTGCGTTTCAATCGGACGGGACTGCACTATTTCCTTTATCTTCGTATAGCGAAATCGTTTCATGTTAGCTTACCCTCTTTTCTGTACAATATATAAAACAGGCGGACAATGTATTTGGTTGATTGGCCGCCACAGGGACACGTCAAATTCCCGCTGCGGCACGGATTGGAGAAAGCGGCGAAGAGCCTTTTCCTCCTGAGCCCCGGCCTCGGTGCCGGGATAAGCCGCTATCATAATTATCCCATTTATCGCAATTTTATGCAAGCATATTTTTATAGCTTTTATCGTCGTTTCACTTTTCGTATGAATCTCATGGTCCCCCGAAGGCAAATATCCCAGGTTAAACACGGCGATATCGACGGGCTCGTCAATGCGCCCGACCAAGTCGTCGTGAGACCCCTGCCGATACACGACGGTCTTATGGGACAATCCCAGGCTGTCCAGCCGCTCTTTCGTCCTGGCGACGGCACAGGCCTGGATGTCAAAGGCATACAAGACGGCGTCGTCCTTCATCAAGGAGGCCAAAAAAGCCGTGTCGTGCCCGTTGCCGCAGGTCATATCGACGAGGACCTGCGCCTCCGGCACGTAGGGCTGCAGCAGCATGTGGGACATAGCTACGACATTTTTAAACGGATATGCTTTCATTTACTCATTTCCCATCATCTTTTTAAACAAATTGCCGTAAAAATAGCTTTGGTTAAACCGCACGATGTTCAGCACGTCGTCGGATTTTTTGACGTGAAGCACAGCGGAGCGCAGCAGCTCCTGGTCCATCATGCCGTCGACGGAAATGCGGACGCTGTTGCGGCTGTTGTCGACGGTAAAGCTGAGCTCGTCCCTGTCGCTCAGCACCAGCGGCACTTTCAGCAGCAGGTGCGGGCAGATGGGCGTCACCATGATGCACTTGACCTGGGGGGAGACGATGGGGCCGCCGCTGGAAAAGGTATAGCCCGTACTGCCCGTCGCCGTCGACACGACGAGGCCGTCGCCGGGAAACTGCTGGATAAACTGCCCGTTAATGCTCATGTCGACGCGGATCAGCTTGCCTACGTTGCCGTGGCCGATGACAATATCGTTCAGCGCCGGCGGCAGATGCTGACATGTGCCGTCTTCGTAGCACAAATCAGCCTGAAGCATCATGCGCTCCTCCATGAAATACCGGCCGGCGATGAGGTCTGCAATCCGCTGCTCCAAGGTACTCGTCTCAACTTCGTACAAAAAGCCCAGGGAGCCCAGGTTGACGCCGCAAATCGGCACGCCGGCCTCGGCAAACTGCTTCGACATTTTCAGAATCGTGCCGTCGCCGCCGAGCACCATAGCCACGTCGATGGATTCGTATATTTTTTTCTGCGGCCGCAAATGAGACGCGCCGATATGGCGGTACAGCGCCTGCCGGCTTTCGCCGACATAGGCCGGCAAGTAGTATTCGACGCCTTGGTCCTCGCAAATCGTTATGATCTGCCGGACGATATCGGCGCTCTCTCGTTTTACCAGATTGGGAAATATGCCAATGCGCATACGCTATCACCTACATTTCATGAGAACGGGTTACGATGTCTTCGATCATGTCGTCGCTTATTTCATTGCGGACGGCCCCTTCTTTTTTGCTGTACAGCAAATACTCGATATTGCCGTCGGCCCCTTTGATTGGCGAAAAGGTCAGGGCCAGGGGCGATATGCCGCAGGCTGCAATGCCGTCGGTCACGCGGCGGATGACGTCGCGGTGCACGCCGCTGTCCCGGACGATGCCGCCCTTGCCGACATGCTCGCGCCCCGCTTCAAATTGGGGCTTGATCAGCGTGACCATAGAGCCTCCGTCAGCCAGCAGCGGCGCGACGGCCGACATGATCTTGAGCAGGGAAATAAACGACACGTCGATGGAAATAAAATCAACGGGCTCGCCGATGTCTTCTACCGTGACGTTGCGTATATTGGTCCGCTCCATATTGACGACCCGTTCGTCCGTGCGCAGTTTCCAGGCCAGCTGGCCGTACCCCACGTCGACGGCGAATACCTTGGCCGCCCCGTTCTGCAGGGCGCAGTCCGTAAACCCGCCAGTCGACGCGCCGATATCCATCATCGTCACGCCCGTCAGGTCGATAGGAAAGGTTTCCATCGCTTTTTCCAGCTTCAATCCGCCTCTGCCGACGTAGGGAATAGGATTGCCCTTCACCGCTATTTCGGCGTCGACGGAAATCTTCGTTCCCGCCTTGTCGACGCGCTGATTTTTAACGAATACGAGGCCTGCCATAATAGCCGCCTTCGCCTTTTCCCGGCTTTCCGCCAGCCCTCGTTCGACGAGCAGCACGTCGAGCCGTTCTTTTTGCTGCATACTTTCCTCTCCTTACTTCGTACGGACGAGCATATACGACACGAGGTCCCGCAGGAACCAGGCCTTCGGCCCCAGCGGTTCTACGGCGGCCGTCGCTTTTTCCGCCGCTTCCTCTGCCATGCGCCGCGCTTCGTCTAATGAAAAAATCGTAACATACGTAGCCTTGTCGTTTTTTGCATCGCTGCCGACAGGTTTCCCCAGCGCCGCTTCGTCGCCGACGACGTCGAGAATGTCGTCGGTAATCTGGAAGGTCAGGCCCATGTAAAAGGCGTATGTATCCAGAGCTTTTTTCTGCGCTTCGCCGGCATCGCCCAGTACAGCTGCCAATTCAATCGCCGCTTTAAAAATGATGCCGGTTTTAGAATAGTGGAGAAGCTCTAAGCCTTCGCGGCCAATGGACGTATTGCCTTCCGACGCCAGATCAAAGGCCTGGCCGCCTACCATGCCGGCCGGTCCGGCCGCATGGGCAAAGATGGCGATGCACCGCGCCAATTTAGCCGCGTCAATATGGGTCTGCGCCGCCATGAGCTCGAAGGCATAGGTAAGCAGGCCGTCGCCGGCCAAAATCGCCGTGCCTTCGCCGAACACGACGTGATTCGTCGGCTTGCCACGCCGCAGATCGTCGTCGTCCATGGCCGGCAAGTCGTCGTGGATGAGCGAATAGGAATGAACACATTCCAAGGCGCAGGCCAGATCTATATACGGTTCCGAATCCTTGCCCAGGGCTTCCAGCGTAGCCAGAAGCAATATCGGCCGGATGCGCTTTCCGCCGGCAAGCAGGCTGTAATTCATCGCCTTATACAGCTGGGCAAACTGCGGCACGTCCGTCTGGAGCAGCGTTTCCAGCCGGCTGTCTATGCGGCCTTTCTGTTCCTTCATATAGTCTGCAAAATTCATAAGCCTAACGTCCCTTCTTCCAAGGTTTGGTCTGACGAATCGTCCTCTTCAGCCCGTTCGTGAATATCTGCCAGAGCCTGGGCCCGCTGTTTGGCATATTCCAGCGCGCTTTCGCAAGCTTCGGAAAGCTTGATGGCCTTTTCATATAAGTCCAGCGATTCCTTGAGCGTCAAGTCCGGCGAATCCAGGGCCTTGACCACTTCTTCCAGCTTTTCATAGTTCGCTTCAAAATTCTTTAGTTTATCCGTCGTTCTTGCCATATATGTCTACCTCTTTGATTTCCGTCGTAATTGCGCCGTCTACCAGCTGTATCCGCAGCGGACACTCTTTGTCCAGCCGGCGGATATCCGCGACGATGCGTCCCTGCTGCTCCAGCTGCCCGTATCCGCGGCGCACGAGAGCCGCCGGGTTCAGGGCCTGCAGCGCAGCCTGCAGACCGGCCATGCGCCCGCCTTTTTCAGCTAAAATCACGTCGAGACGGCGGCTCCCCGTCTGCACCATCTGGCGGATGCGGTCTCGTTTTTCCGTCAAAAAGGCGCCGTACCGCCTCGGCTGCATGCGGGCGGCCAGGTTGGCCGTATCGCGGCGCCGCCCTTCAATCGCGTCCATCAGCATGTCCCAGGCCTGACGGCTCATAGCCGCCAAGTCCAGCTCGATTTCCTCTACGTCGGGAAAAGCCAGTTCGGCCGCATGAGTCGGCGTCGCCGCCCGGAGGTCTGCCGCGTAATCGGCCAGCGTCGTATCCGTCTCATGGCCAATAGCCGTAATGACCGGCACCGCCGAGCCGTAAATAGCCTTGACGACGGCGGGACTGTTGAAGCACCACAAATCTTCCATGGAACCGCCGCCGCGCGCCAGAATGAGGACATCCAAATCCCTGCGCTTTCCGGCTTTTGCCACGGCGGCCGCAATTTTTTCTTCAGCTCCTGCGCCCTGCACGGGAATGGGAAACAGGCGGATATCCACGTAGGGATTGCGTTCGGCGGCTATCTTGCGGATATCGTGAAGCACGGCGCCCGTACGCGACGTCAGCACGCCTACAGTCCAGGGAAAGCGGGGAATCGCCTGTTTGTGGGCGGCGTCGAAATACCCGTCCCGCTCCAGTTCATTCTTTATCCGTTCGTATTCAGCCTGCAGCGAACCGATGCCCTGCGAAAAGAGGCGCTCGATGATAAATGACAAAGCGCCGCCTTTTTCGTACACATTGACCGAGCCGATGACGACGACATGATCGCCTTCGCGGATGCCGTCCATCATCCTCCCGGCGCGATTGCGGAATAAGATGGCCCTGATCGAGCAGGCGTCGTCGTGGAGATTCATGTAGTAATGGCCGTTGGACGCCCGCTTCAGGCCGATGATATTCCCTTCCATCGCTACGCTTTGGAGGCGAAAGTCTTTTTGTATATCGTCCTTGATACGCCGGACGACGTCTGTCACTGAGGCATACTTCATTTGCTCTTCCTTTCCTGCCAGGCAGCCCAAAAGGCCGCGCCGGAACCGTTGTCCGCGCTAAAGCCGGCCGGAGCCAGCAGCAGCCTGACATGACGGCGGCGGCAGTAAGCCGCCAATTCGCCCTGCAAATAGGCGTTCGACATGACGCCGCCTACGGCGACGAGAGACTGCATGTCCTCCTTGTCGTCCAGCATGCGGCGCAGGCCGTCCCAGACCGTAGCCAGCGTCCAGCTGCATATTTCGGCAGCCGTGCCGCTGCGCCCGGCAATACGCCGCTGCCCCTGCGATTCCGGACCGGAAAAACTGATTTCTCCCTGCCGGCACCACACGTGCGACGGCTTAGCCGGAACTGCCGCAGTCTGAGCCATTTTATCCACATGAACGCCAGCCGGGAAGGGCAGGCCCAGGGCGACGCCGATGCGGTCGATGAACTGGCCGGCGCTGATGTCGCTCGTACCGCCTACCCGTTCGATATCGAGTCCCATTTCGTCGGGAACGGCTTTGAGCAAATCCGTCGTGCCGCCGGACAGATGAAGGCCGTAAAAGGCCTCCTGTCCAATGCAGCCGGTCGCGCGCAGCGCCGCCAGCAAGTGGTTTTCCTGATGGCTGAGGGTATACAGCGGGACGCGGAGAACGGCCGCCAGCGAACGGCCGTAGCCCAATCCGGCCAAAAAGGCCGGCATATACGAATCTTCGCGCCGCCGCGGCTTGTCCGTGACGCCGACGGCGCGAATCACGCAGGACTCCAGCTGCGGCGCAAGCCGTTCGAACAGCACGGGCAGGTTCCGCATATGCTGATATACCATGTTCGACTGGGATAAGCCGCGCCCGCCCTGGGGCACGGTCAAAATAATCCGTTCGTCGGCAACGACGTCGAAATGCGAGTCGACTACGCACAGCGACGTCGTATAGCAGCTCGTGTCGATGCCCAAAAACGCGTCCATTACGACCGGGACCTCACATAGGCGCCCAAAATGCCGTTGATGAATTTAGCCGCTTTTTCGCCGCTGTATTCTTTGGCCAGCAAGATCGCCTCGTTCAGCACGATGGACGGAGCCGTTTCCTCCTTGGGGTATACGAGCTCGCACAAGGCCAGCCGCATGATGTTTTTATCAGTATGATTCATGCGGGATACGTTCCAGCCTTTGGCAAAAGACTGAATGACGCCGTCCAGCTCTTCCTTATGAGCCGTAACCGTCTGCACGAGATAGTCGCAATAGGCACCTTCGTCGCCGCCGTCGCCAAGTTCCGCCGCGCTATCGGCTGCATCGTCAGGCGCCGCGCCATCTTCTTCAAAAATCTCTTTCTCTTTATATTGTATGTCGTTTTCGCCGTGGAATTCGCGGGAAAACAAAAGTTCCAGCGCCTGCTGGCGCGCTTTATGTCTGCTCACGCTAACCTCCTGTATGGTTTTGGCCCTCATGGGGGCTCATGACTACGTCTTCAATCGTAACGTGGACCTCTAAGTGTTTAGGATCAGCCATCACCGTAAGGGCTTTGGCGACGTTCTGCTGCACCGTCAGGGCCAGCGTCCGCAGCTGTACGCCGTAATAGGCCTGAATGTGCACGTCTGCCACGACGATGCCGTCCAGATATTTGACGACGATGCCGCGGCCTTTTTTTCCGGCCACGCCTTTGGTGCCCAAGACCGCCGTCGCCGCAATCTTAGCCAGCGCGCTTTCGCTGATCGTATAGGCAAAACTATCGCTATGCTCCGTCATGACTGCCGCTCCTTTCCGCCCCGTCTCCCTCGCCGTCGGAAAACGCGATATCCTGAACGACGACATGGACGGCCGTCACGCTGCATCCAGCCGAGGATTCTACAGCGTCCTTGACCTTCTTCTGCACTGCCAGGGCAATATCGGGAATCCGATACCCATACTGCACGACAAGGCGCACCGTCAGCTCGACCTCCCGGCCGTCGATGACCGCGTCTACGCCCTGGGCCAGGCTGGTCCGCCCGATCTTCCGGGCCGCCGTTTCCGCAATAGACGCGCCCAGCGAAGCTACGCCGCTGACGGCGGCTGCCGTTTGGGACGCCAGTACGGAAATCGCCCGCTGTGAAATATGTACGCTTCCTAACGCATTCGTTTCCGTCGTTTCCATGATGACCACCATTGATAAAATTCACAAAAAGCGATGAGAAACTCATCGCTTTTCCAGTGTCCGTATGCTTATGCTCTGCCGATATAGTCGCCCGTTCTCGTATCGATCTGGAGAACTTCGCCTTCGTTGATGAAGAGAGGCACTTTAACGACGTATCCTGTTTCCAATTTAGCCGGTTTGCTGCCGCCCGTAGCCGTATCGCCGCGGACGCCCGGATCGGTTTCAACGACCTTGAGTTCGACGGCTGCCGGCAAGTCGATGCCGATTACCTTGCCCTTAAACTGCATAACTGTAACCGTCATGTCTTCTTTCAGGAAGTTTACGGCGTTGCCGAGGTTGTCTTTGTTCAGTTCGATCTGTTCGTACGTTTCATTGTCCATGAAGCAGTACATGCCGTCGTTTTCATAGAGGTACTGCATCTGGCGGCGGTCTACGCGGCCGTCCTGGACTTTTTCGCCGGCGTTCCATGTACGTTCGATAACGGCGCCCGTTTCGAGGTTTTTAATCTTAGCGCGGACAAAAGCTGCGCCCTTACCGGGTTTTACATGCTGGAATTCGACGACCTGCCATACCTGGCCGTCAATTTCAATCGTTACGCCTGGTCTGAAATCATTACTTGTAATCATAGTTTACTCCTCCTATAACAGCTCCATCAATTCTTTTGATGTCTTAGTTAGTATTTCACAGCCATCAGCTGTAACGGCAACGGAATCCTCTATGCGGACGCCGTATTTGCCTTCTATGTACAGTCCCGGTTCAACCGTGACTATCATATTCTCCTGCAGCGTGCCGGCCGCACGCGGCGAAAGCACGGGCTGTTCGTGGATCTCCAGCCCCGTCCCATGGCCCAGGGCATGGGTGAAGTATTGGTCTGCGCCCCGTTCGGAAAAATACTGGCGGACAGCCGCGTCGATGTCGCGGCAGGACGCTCCCGCCCGGACAGCGCCTAATCCCAACAATTGGCCTTCCAATACGGTTTGATAAAACGCCTTCTGCTCCGGCGATGCCTTGCCGACGACGACGGTGCGGGTCATGTCGGAATGATAGCCTTCCCATACGGCTCCAAAGTCAAAGGTAACGAAATCGCCGGCTTCAACGACCTTGCCGCTCGCCGTGCCGTGGGGCATAGCCGACCGGCGGCCTGAAGCCACGATGGTCGCGAAGGATCGTTCTTCCGAGCCGAGAAGAAGCATAGCGCTTTCCAGCCGCGCCGCCAATTCCCGTTCCATCACGCCGGGACGGATATAGGGCAGCAGCTGGGCAAAGGCCTGATCGGCAATCTCGCTGGCCCGGCGCGTCGCCGTCAGCTCATAGGGCTCCTTTACCGCCCGCAGCTGTGATAAATCCTGAGCCGAGAAACAGCATTCTTCCAAGCCCGATGAAATGGCTTCGTAAAGCGAATGGGTCAAGAAGTCCCGTTCATACAGAACGGCTTGTACGCCCATACCGTTCAGGGAATCGCAGATGGAACCGGCCAGCTTTCCCTCGTGATTTTTCACGGCATACCATTGGCCGGACTGCAGCGCCGCCTGCTCCGTGTATCGGGAGTCGGTCCACAGCACGGCGTCGGACAAGCTGACGACCAGCGCGCCTTCGCCGCCCGTAAAGCCGCTGAAGTACCGAAGGTTTTCCGGCTGCAATATGATTATACCGTCGGCAGTATGTTCATGCAGAAACTGCCGCAGGCGAGAAATCCGTTCTTCCATCACAATCATCCCCCACCGTATTTGGATTACATTTTATGATACCATATTACAGGCCATTTGAACAGGTTATTTATTCATAAAGGGGAATTCTCTTTCCTCTTCCTTCAGGGGACGAAATTCGCCGGGGCGCAGCGTTTCGTCGAGGCGCAGCCCGCCGATAGTATGGCGGCACAGCGCGCGGACGCTGAGGCCGACGGCGGCGCACATGCGCTTTACCTGATGGAATTTCCCTTCCTGAACCGTCACCTCGACGGTCTGCTCCTCTATTTTTCTCGCCCGCGCCGGCAGGCACTGCAGCCCGTCGGCCAGCACGATACCGCCTTGAAAGACATCGTCTATATCGTCGGGAATAGAGCCGTCGACTTCGGCGATATATATCTTATCGATATGCTTTTTCGGCGCCGTAATGCAGTGAGCCCACACGCCGTCGTTCGTCAGCAGCAGCAGCCCCGTCGTATCCTTGTCCAGACGTCCGACGGGAAATAATCCGGCCCCCTGGTATTGCTGAGGCAGCAAATCGAGAACCGTGCAGCTGCAGCGGTCCTCCGTAGCCGACAAGACGCCGGCAGGCTTGTTCATCATCAGATAATAGAACGCTTCGTATACGACGGGCGTTCCGTCTACGGAAATCTGGTCTCCTTCGGGATCGACCTTCGCCGCACTGTCGCGGCAGCACTGGCCGTTGACGAAGACGTGCCCGCCCTTACACAGCTCTTTCAGCTGGCGGCGCGTTCCCCAGCCACAGTGGCCCAGGAGCTTGTCAAGACGCATTGATTTTGCCATATGCCGTCCTTTCCGCTCACAAGCTGGGCATGCTGGCCCACTGGGCCTGATAGCCCGCCATGCCTTCCAGATGCTGCGTGCAGTTCATGAGAGTCATGACGTTCTTGTCGCCGTGGTATTCAATGATATTAAAGGCCGTATTGTACTGCTGGAAACACCAGATGCGGCTCATTTCCAAGCCCAGCAGGCCGAAGATCAGGCAGCGGATAGACGCACCGTGCGACGCGATGAGCACCGTGTCGCCGTCCTTATGGCGGCTCAGCAGCTCCTTCGTCTTGGCCGTAATCCGCCGCTCTACTTCGCAGAACGATTCGCCGCCCCGCGCCCGCAGCGTACCGTTGGAATCGTAAAAGGCCTCGATTTCGCCGGGCCACATCTGGGTAATTTCCTTGTACGTATGGCCTTCCCATACGCCGAAATCAATTTCCTTCAGCTCGTCGTAGGAATACACGGGCAGGCCGTGAGGTTCGGCGACGATTTCCGCCGTTCGGCGGGCCCGCTGCAGCGTGCTGCTGTATATGCCGCTGAAGGGGACGTCCTTCAAAAAGCGGCTCAGGCACTGCGCCTGCTCGATGCCGCGGGCGTTGAGCGGCACGTCCGTAGAACCCTGATACCACTGCTGCACATTGCCGTCCGTTTCGCCGTGGCGCACTACATATAACTTTATCATGATGTTCCTCCTACCGTTTCATGTCCTTGGCGACAGCCTGAGGCCGTCCCTTTCCATTATATCCAAATACACGCCGTCTGAACAGCTCCGGATGCAAGAAAGGCCAGACCCAGCAGCAGCATTTCGCTTAATTCGATGACGGCGCCGTACGTATCGCCCGTCACGCCGCCCAGCCGCCGGGCGATATACGTATTCAATCCCAGCGAAATCAGCATCGCCGCGCCTAACAGCAGGCAATAACTCCAGCCGGCGACTGCCAGCGGCAGCAAGGCACACAGGAAGGCCTTGACCAGGGCGCGGCGGGGCGCATATTGGACGAAGGCCTGTCCCAATCCCTGCTGGCGGGCATAGGGAAATTGAAAGATCCCGATGAGCACGCCGAAACGGGCCGCCGTCGGCACGGCCAGCAGCGCGGCGCAGACCGACTGCTGCGGCAGATTCGCCAGAAAGCAGACCTTCAGGGCCATGCAGGAAACAAAGGCGACGACGCCGTTCGAGCCGACACAGCTGTCCTTGAGTATTTCCAGCATGCGCTCGCGGCTCCGCCCGGAAAACAGCCCGTCAGCCATATCCATGAGGCCGTCGGCATGAAGGCCTCCCGTGACAAACAGCCAGCACAGTACCAGGAGAACAGCCGTATAGGGCTGGAGAAACCACAGGGATATGCCGGCACAGGCCAAGCAAAGGACGGCGCCGATAACGGTCCCTACGAGGGGGAAAAATATGACCGAACGGCCAAAGTCCGCCTCCGTCCAGACAGTCTGGGTCACGACGTGGATGCGCGATAAAAATTGCAGGGCAATAAAAAAAGATTTCATCGGCAGCCTCCCTGCGGAATGGACGCTCTCAGCCGCGTGAGCTCTACGGGAATGCCGCAGACGGTCCAGTACACCTCGTCGGCCTGACCGGCGGCGTATTGGTTGACCTTGCCGACGACGTCCCGGTACAGGCGGCTTATGTGGCTCATCGGCACGATACCGCATCCCAGCTCGTTGGTCACGAAAATCACCGTCTTATCCGCCGTCTGCCGGACGGCCCCGACGATATTCTCCATCTCCTGCAGCGCTCCCTGCAGGATCTCTTCGTCCCCATCCGTTTCATGGGCAAACAGATAATTTGAAAGATACAGCGTCAGGCAGTCGACGAGGACGGCGTCGGCCTGCTCCAATACGGCAGGAAACGCCGCGCTCAGGCCGGAGGATATCTCCAGCGTCTGCCAGTCTTCCGGACGGCGGCGGCGGTGCTCGGCAACTCGCTCCTTCATTTCTTCATCTAATATCTGGGCCGTCGCGACATAAGATTTGCGGCCGGAACAGGACGTCATATATTCTTCTGCAAACAGGCTCTTGCCGCTGCGCGCGCCGCCTGTCACGACAATCAGCTTCGATTTCATAGCTGCCTCCCCTCATAAAAATCGGGCGTGCCGCAGACACGCCCTTCCATACTAAGGCTCTTACTTTTTAATTTCCGTATATAAGTGGAACAGTTCCGGCAGGATGATCTTTTCCATGCCTACTTTAATCAAGCTGGGCAGGCCGGGCAGGCAAAATACCATGCACTGATGGACCAGGCCGGCCGTCGAGCGGTAAGCCATGGCCTGCACGCCGCAGACGCGGCGATAGGCGAAATACGTGAGCATTTCGGAAAATCCGGGAATTTTCTTTTCAAAGAGAGGCTCTATCGCCTCCAGCGTCACGTCCCGCTTGGCAATGCCCGTGCCGCCGCTCGTAATGACGACGTCGACGCTGCACACCCATTCGTGGATATGACGGGTAATATCCTCTTTATTATCTTTTACGATAGCGTAATCGACGACCTGATGCCCCCGGTTTGTCAGAGCCGACTGAATCATCAGGCCGTTTGTATCATCCGAAAAAGTCCGGCTATTGCTGATAGTCAAAATAGCCGCACGCAAAGGACGTTCTTCAATTTTCTTTCCCAACGTAATCCCTCCTTACAGTTATACATGCCAATCAGACCTTATCACGAACGAAAACAAATCGACATGCTCTTACTATAGTATTAATTCGACCTTCAGAAGACAAATTCCTACCGGGGATTTTTAAAAAATTTACGCCTTCCTGCCTATTCTGCCCCTCCGCCTGTTGTAAATTTTTTCCTTTTTCGTATAATAAAAGGGTACCTTGTTATGGAAAGGAGCGTTTCGTTTGCTAAAGAAAATAACCGCGTTATTGGCCGTCTTTCTCATGGCCGGCACAGCCCTGGCGGCGGCCATGTTTTTCGACGACAATCCCCGCTATATCCAGGTAGGCCATGACGACATGACGGAATCCTACGTCGACATGAACTCCATCCAGTCTATCCGCTATGACCCGCCGTATTATATCATCAAGGCCACCGTCGTGACGTACGATTACACGACGAACGTCGCTTCGGGATATGAAAACAAGTTTTTCTACAACTTTAAAGCCCAGACCGTCAAAGCGCAAACGCTGTCGACGCTGCTGTACGATGACAAAGGCCTGCCGACCAAGCAGATCATACTGCCCGACCCGGCCGTAAACGCCTGCGACCGCTATTCCGTAAACGGCAAGGCTGCCGACAACGCCTTCTTTACCTGCTACAGCATGACATTTTATCACACCTTTACTAAACAGCCCCCATCTTCAACGAAAAGGAATGAATAGCCATGGATTCACTGCTTCACACCGGCGGCACCTTGCTCACGATTCTCTTCATCGCCGCCGTCCTCTACTCCCTGCTTTCGTCGTTTCGCAAAAAGCGCAAAAAAGCGGCCCGGCAAAAGGACCTGGAAACAAAACAGCACGTACAGGTAGAAAACCTGCACCAATACGACGTCCAGCCGCAGAAGGGCTACTACGCCTATCCCATCGACGCCTCGGACGCCCTTCGCCGCTATCCCCAGCAGTTTACGGCCCTGTCCCTGGTCCTGGCCAACGAGCAGCCCTACTCAGTCTGCCTCATCGGCTTCGCCGAGTTTGAAAAGGGCCAGCTGAAAAACACCCACTATTTTTACGTCCGCCCGCCGGAAAACAACATTACCAATAAAAAATATCCCGAACTGACCTGGGATGTTCTCCGCAAAGCCGACGAATTCGGCGAATACTGGGAAGCCGGCATGAAAGACTACTTCGTCGGCCGCACCCTCGTCGCCCACAACGCGCCCTTCGTCATGGGCTGCATCGCTCATGCGCTGAAAATATACGGCATCGACGCGCCGTGCCTGCGCTTTATCGACACGATGGAAGCAGCCAAGACATTATACCATTTCCCGTCTAATAAGCTGACAGCGATCAGCGAGGAAATGAACATTGAAATGGACGAACAAAACGCCCTCAGCGCCGCCATGGCCGCCGGCCAGTTCCTTATCAAGGCCAAGCAGGACTATCCCCTGTATTTGCCGAACATCCATTTCGCCTACGGCATGCCGACGCAGGACGAACGGCTCGCCGCCGTCGTCGCCGCCGTCGAACGGGAAGAATGCACGGCCGAAGAAATCTTCGCCCCGAACCCGGCCGACATGGACGTCATTCAGACCTTGCTGGATAAAAAATACATCGAGCACGGAGACAAGGAAGGGACGTATTACGCGACAGACGCCGGCCTCGACTTCTCCGAATCGCTGCCCTGACAACCAACGCACACGTATATACTGACATATAAAAAAGATGAGACTGCCTGCAGCGCAGTCTCATCTTTTTTGTATGTCTTTATTTTCGTCCCAATTTGTATATCGTCAGGGCCTTCCACACATCGCCTTTTCTCAAAATGGGCTGGGGAAATTCCGGATGCTCCAGCGCATTGGGATAATACTGCGCTTCCAGGCAGAAGCCGCTGCGGCGGTCAAAGACTGCGCCGCCCTTCCCCAAGGGCGTGCCGTCGAGGTAATTGCCCGTATAAAACTGCACGCCAGGCTGGCTCGTATAGGCCGTCAGCGTAATGCCTGTCCGATTGCCTACGGCATGGGCCATGGGATATACCGTGCCATAGGGCGTAGGCACGGCCTGGGATTCATCGCGGCGGACAATCCAGTTATGGTCGTAGCCGTGGGCCTGGCGGAGCTGGACGTAGTCGTCGTCGATATGGCGGCCAATCGGCGTCAGCTCCCGCAAATCCATCGGCGTGCCCGCGACGGCGACGATGTTGCCGTTCGGCAGGGATTCGGCATCGCTTTCCGTGAAGAAATCGCTGAACAGCTGGATTTCCTGGTCGAGGACGGAACCGCTGCCGCAGCCGTCCAGGTTGAAATAGGTGTGGTTCGTCAGGTTGCACACCGTATCGGCGTCGCTGACTGCTTCGTAGCGGATGGTAACAGCGTCGTCGTCCGTCAAATCATACCAGACGGCGACCTGAAGGGCGCCGGGATAATTCCCTTCTCCGTCAGGGCTCGTATAGGTCAGTTTCAGCCCTTCTGCCGTTTCTTCGGCTTGCCAGAGCTTTTTATTGAAGCCGGTCAGGGTGCCGCCGTGCAGGTGATTGCGTCCGTTGTTGCACTCCAGCTGATAGTCTTTGCCGCCGATGTGCAGACGGCCCCGGGCAATGCGGTTGCCGCAGCGGCCGATGAGAGCTCCGATATATTTGTCTTCGCTCACATAGGTTTCGACGTCGTCATAGCCCAGGACGACGTCGACCTCAGCCCCGTCGGCGTCCTTCGTCCGCAGAGCCTGGACATGGCCGCCGTACGTGCAGATGGACAGGGCCGTGCCGTTAGCGTTGGTCAAGGTATAGAGAAAGACGGGCCGGCCGTCGGCCAGGCAGCCGAAATCTTTTTTAGAAATAACACTCATGGCATTCACTCCTCTTTTGACTTTTTGCGCACTTGTTCACGCGCACACCTTGTGTTAAAATAGGGAAAACAAAATTAGTGTACATTATATATTTACATCATTCGTAATTCCCAGGAGGGAAATATATGGTAACGATAAAACAAATCGCCGATCTCTGCGGCGTATCCCGCGGCACCGTAGACCGCGTCTTAAACAACCGCGGCAACGTCAAGCCGGAAAAGCGCGAATTAATCCTAGAAATGGCCAAGAAGCTCCACTACAGGCCTAACCCGGCCGGCAAGGCCCTGGCGGCGCAGAAGAGCAATCCCGTCGTCGCCGTCGTCTTGCCCTCCAAGAGCATCCGCTTCTTCGACGACATCATCGACGCCCTGGAAAAGGCGGCCCGGAAATACGAGTCCTACGGCATGCGCACGGTCTGGCACACCGTACGGGGTTACGACGTAGAAGAACAGTGCCATATCCTCGATCAGATCAAGGGGCAGATCAACGCCCTCATCATCAATCCCATCAACGATCCGAAAATAGCGGCCAAGCTGAACGAGCTCATCGCCGCCGGCATCTTCGTCGTCACGATCAACAACGACATCGAGCAGGCCAGCACCCACTACTATGTGGGCAGCGACTACGTAAACGGCGGCCGCACCATCGGGGCGCTGCTGAAGATGTTTTCCCCCGGCCCCTGCCACATCGGCGTCGTCCTGGGCTCGCTGAAAATCTTAGGCCACCGCCACCGCCTGCAGGGACTCAAGGAAATACTGGGAACCGACGGGCAGTATGAAATCACAGCCCTCATCGAAGACAATGACGACGATATTTCGTCGTACGACGCGACGAAAAACCTGCTGCACCAGTATCCGGACATCAACGTCCTCCTCATCTTGTCCTCCGGCGGCTCCTACGGCACCTGCCGGGCAGCCTTGGCCAGCCCCCGCAAGGACGACCTGCTCATCCTCGTCTTCGACACCATCCCGACGACGCGGGAAATGATGAAGGCCGGCGACATCAAGGCCGCCATCTACCAGCATCCCCACCAGCAGGGCCAAAAGGCGATGCAGCTCGTCTTCGATTACCTGGTCAACGGCATCGTTCCCGACCGGGAGCGGTATATCATGAACAACGAAATACGCATTGCAGAAAATATGTAATCTTATAAAAAAGAGAGGCTTTCGCGAGCCTCTCTTTTTTATTGATGTAACACTATAAGCTGACGATTAGCAGATTTCTACTAAGTCCAAGTCGAACATGACGGCCAGGTCGTGGATTTGTTCTTCCGTCAGGCGGAAGCTCAATACGGTATGGTGGCCGCCGCCGGCGTGAATCCAAGCCGTAGCGCCTTTCTTCAAGCCGACCTTCGGCGTCCAGAGCTGTTTTGCCACGGGAAGGTGGGGCGTTTCCGCTTCGGGCTTGCGGCACGTTACGGGGTAGCTGATGAGACGGAAGCCGCCGCGGAAATCGGCTACCGTCAGGTTGACGGCATCGCCTTCCGAGCCTGTGAAAACGAGGCGGGCCGGGTCTTCTTTATCGCCGATATCCAGGGGATGCACTTCGATGCGCGGCTTGTCGCTGGCAATGGTCGGGTCGACTTCCAGCATGTGCGCGCCCAAAATTGCTTCGTGGCCTTTGCGCAGGTCCAGCGTATAGTCTTCCATGAATACGGTGCGGTCGTTGTGCGCCATGATCTTCAGCAGGCGCGTCAGGGCGGCCGTCTTCCAGTCGCCTTCAGCGGCGAAGCCGTAGCCTTCCTTCATGAGCAGCTGCGCAGCCAGGCCCGGGAGCTGTTCCATGCCGCAGAGATCCTGGAAGTTCGTGCAGAACGCCGTATAGCCGCCTTTATCCAGGAAGCGCTTGATGCCCAGATATTCCTTGATTTGCACGCGGACGTTGTGTTCAAATTTTTCCGGCGTGTTGTCGCCTACGACCATCGTATATTCTTCCTTCAGCTGGTCGTATACGGCCTGTACGTCTTCGTCGCTAACGCTGTTAATAACCGGCACGAGGTCGCCGACAGGCCAGTAGTCGACGGTCCAGCCCAGGCGAATCTGCGCTTCTACCTTGTCGCCTTCCGTGACGGCTACGTCGCGCATCGTATCGCCGAAGCGGCATACCTTGATGTTGAAGCTTTCGTTGTACGCAACGGCGACGTCCTGCCATTTGGCGATTTCATCCTGTACGTCTTCGTCTTCCCAGTAGCCGTATACAACTTTGTTCTTCAGATTCAGGCGGGCGTTGATGTAACCGTATTCACGGTCGCCGTGAGCGCTCTGATTGAGGTTCATGTAATCGAAGTCGATCGTATCGTAGGGGATGTTGTTCAAATACTGCGTTGCCAGATGGAGAAGCGGTTTCTGCAGGAGCATAGTGCCGCGAATCCAGTTTTTCGCCGGCGAGAAGGTATGCATCCAGGTGATGACGCCGGCTACGTTGTCGTTGTAGTTTACGTCCTTCATGAACTGCGTAATGCCGTCGGCCGTCGTCATGACGCCTTTGTATACGACCTTATAGGGCAGCTTGCCGCTGGCATTGAGCTTGTTGACCATATCTTCCGTATCGCGGTCTACGTTGCGGAGCTGTTCTTCGCCATACAGATACTGGCTGCCGGCGACAAACCAAAATTCATAATCTTTTACTTGTAACATGGATGGTTCCTCCTTATATATGTGAAATACTGATAATAGATATTCTTTATTTTTTCTGTCCGTAATAGGCGTTGGCCCCGTGCTTGCGGTAGTAATGCTTATCCAGCAGGTACTGGGGCACGCGGATATCGGCGCGCGTGAGCTGGAGCGCGTGGTAGTTCATTTCAGCGACGACTTCCAGAATCTTGGCCGTCTCTACGGCCTTCGCCGCCGTCGGTCCCCACGTAAAGGGCCCGTGCTGTTTTACCAGTACGGCCGGAACGGCGTCGGGGTCGATGCCCCGTTCGGCAAAGGTGCGGACGATGACTTTGCCCGTATTTTCTTCATAAGCACTTTCGATTTCTTCCTTTGTCAGCGCGTCGGTCACGGGCACGTCGCCGTAAAACGTATCGGCATGAGTCGTGCCCATAGCTTCGAGGTCTACGCCGGCCTGGGCGAAGGATACGGCCCAGGGAGAATGGGCGTGAACGATGCCGCCGATATTCGGAAAGGCCTTGTACAATACGGCGTGAGTCATCGTATCGCTCGACGGGTTTAAGTCCCCTTCGACGACCTTGCCGTCCAAATCTACGACGACCATATCGGCAGGCGATAACTTTTCATATTCTACGCCCGACGGCTTGATGACGAACAGGCCCTGTTCCCGGTCAATACCCGATACATTGCCCCACGTAAAGGTGACGAGCTCCAATTTCGGCAGGCGCATATTCGCTTCATAGACCTGCTGCTTCAATTCTTCTAACATACTATATCCCTCCCGGCAGGGTTACTCTGCCAACGTGCGGCCCGCTTCTGCTTCGACAGACAAGGCCCGCTTATAGTTTTCAATAAAGGCGTTGCAGCCTTCTACGCCTTCGGCGTTCGGCGTCAAGGTGACGCTCTTCGGATGGCGGAATACCCGTTCATCGAGGAAGTCGGCCAGCGTTTCGCCTTCCTGGCGGACCTCCATGTATACGGCCAGTACGGCCATGCCCCACGGGCCGCCTTCGCCTGCCGTATCCATAATGGTAATCGGCATGTTGAGGGCGTCGGCCAATACCTGCTGCCCGATGACCGGCGTCTTGAACAGGCCGCCCTGGGCGATCATGACGTCCGTTTCAATGCCTTCTTCCTGAACCAGGATGTCCATGCCTATTTTCAACGGCGCAAAGGCTGCGTACAGCTGGGACAGCATGAAGTTCGGCAAGGTAAAGCGGCTGTGCGGCGTACGGACGAACAGCGGCCGGCCGTTGTCGATGCGCGTTACGTTTTCGCCTGACAAATAGCTGTAGTTGACCAGTCCGCCTGCATCCTTGTCGGCCGTGCCGGCCAGGTTGAACAGCGTTTCATACAGCTTGTCCGGCCCGATCGCCAGGCCCGTCGCCGCGGCAAACTGGCCGAACAGGTCCACCCAGGCGTTGATGTCCGACGAGCAGTTATTCGTATGTACCATGGCGACAGGAGCCCCGTCAGGCGTCGTGACGACGTCAATATCTTCATGGACGCCCTGCAGCGGCCGGTCCAATACGTTCATGGAAAAAGCCGACGTGCCGACAGAAATGTTGCCGGTCCGTTTGCGGACGCTGTTCGTGCTGACCATGCCCGTACCGGCGTCTCCTTCAGGCGGAGCCATATGGCTGCCCTGTTCCAGACGGCCTGCCGGATCGAGGAGGCGCGCCCCTTCTTCCGTCAAGGTACCGGCCCCTTCCCCGGCCCGCAGTACCTTCGGCAGGAGGTCGGCAAGCTTCCACGAATAGGGCTTTACCGCTTCCAATTCGTCGAACAGGGACAGCATCTTCGCGTCGTACGTGCCTGTCCTTTCATCAACTGGGAACATGCCCGACGCGTCGCCGATGCCCAGGACTTTTTCGCCGCACAGCATCCAGTGGACGTATCCGGCCAAGGTCGTCAGGAAGGAAATCTGCGGCACATGGTCTTCGCCGTTCAGGATAGCCTGATACAAGTGGGCGATGCTCCAGCGCTGGGGAATATTGAAATGGAAGGCATCCGTCAGCGCCTTGGCAGCCTGGCTGGTAATATTATTTCTCCACGTACGGAAGGGAACGAGCAGTTCGCCTTGCGAATCAAAGGCCAGGTAGCCGTGCATCATGGCGCTGACGCCGATAGAACCGATGCGCGTCAGCGGCACGTGGTAGCGGCTCTGCACGTCGGCGGCCAGCTGGGCATAGCAGGCCTGAATCCCCTTCCATACTTCATCCAGCGAATAGGTCCACACGCCGTCGCGCAGGGCGTTTTCCCAGCCGTAGCTGCCCGAAGCGATGGTCTGGCAGTCGTAATTGACGAGAACCGCCTTAATGCGGGTCGAGCCGAGTTCAATTCCTAAGGCCGTTTCGCCGGTTTTAATGTTCGCTGCAACCTTTAATAAATCCATGAGACAAATCCTTTCTCCCGTAAAGGAATACACTAATTATCTTCTCTTCGTTCCCTGGGCTTCGATTTCTTCCAGCGTATGGCCGCGCGTTTCGGGAACGCATTTCGTCACGAAGCATACGCCGAGCATGCAGATGACGCCGAAGATAGCGAAGACGATTTCCTGCGGCATCGAAGCCGTCATGATGGGGAACAGCAAGCCGACCAGGAAGGAACCGATCCAGTTAAAGGACGAAGCCATGCCGGACGCCCGGCCGCGGATAGCCAGCGGGAAGATTTCGCCGACGATAACCCAGGTCAGCGGGGCCCATGTAAAGGAATAAAAGGCAACGTAAATGCACAGGAAGAATACGATCATCATCGGGTTCGTGCCCGGCATGATGCTGTTGATGATAGCCGGCAGGATAAAGGACAGGCCCATAATCGTGCCGCCGACTTTCAGCAGCGTGCGGCGGTTGAACTTATCGGCAATGACCAGGAAGACGAGGGAGCCCAAAACGAGAAGAACGCCCTGAATAATCGGCCACATGAGCTGCGAGCTGGCGGCATGTCCTGTCGCCGTTTCGACGATCAGGGGAATGTAATAGAAAATCGCGTTAGCCCCCTGGAATTGCTGGAACGCGGCGACGCCGATGCCGGCGACAACCAAATATTGGTATTTGCCGCTGAACAACATTCCCCAGGAGCTGTTTTGCGCAGCATGGGCTTCGGCGGCGACGGTTTCCTGAATTTGTTTCAATTCCGGTTCTACTTCGTCGCTGGGACGGATATAGCTCAGCGTACGGCGGGCTGCATCCAATAAGTTATGACGGACGAGAAAACGCGGCGATTCGGGAAGGCGAAGGACGCCGAAGAACAGAATAATAGCCGGAACGGCAGCTAAGCCGAGCATTAAGCGCCAAGCGTACATTTCAGGCAAATCCTTCAGCAAATAGTCGACGATGTACGACAGCAGCATGCCCGATACGATCATCGTCTGGTTGATGCCGGACAAGCGCCCCCGCAGATGAGCCGGAGCCATTTCCGACATATAAGCCGGCACGAGAGCCGACGCGGCGCCAACGGCCAAACCAAGTAAAATACGAACGCCGATCAGGTAATATTGGCCGTTGTCCGGAACAATCCCCGACAAGACAGAACCGACGACGAAAATCAGCGCAGAAATCAAAATCATCTTGCGGCGGCCCAATTTATCGGACAGCTGGCCTGCCAGCGCGCCGCCGAAAATAGCGCCGAACATGACGGCCGACGTAATCCAGCCAATGATGCTGGCATTGCCGTGCAGCCCCCAGTCGTCCTGCAGGAAGGGCAGCGCCCCGGTCATAACGCCGATGTCGTACCCAAACAAAATACCGCCAAAAGAGCCGAAAAAGTAAATAAAAGAGCTGGATATCTTTTTATTATCTTTTTCCGCTGTGCTCGTGTTCATTTCTCCATTCCTCCACTCAGCAATAAATACAATTAAAATATGGATTTTTCTTACTTTCTATAAATTGTGTTCGAACACAGTTTTGTTATGTATATCCTATCCCTTTGTAAACCTTTTGTCAATAGTGTTCACGAGCACATTTTCTCATAAGACGGCGCCAATCGCACAGGACAGCGCATTGTTAACCATAACCAGTAGGAGGAATCCCCCTATTTTACGCCGTCTTTCACGACTTGCAGTTTACGCATTCTTTACGCGGCGCCGGCAAAAAAATGTATTGTTCAGGCTCTGCGCCCAAAACGCCGGCACTTTTCCCTGCCTATCCGTTGACAAAGCCCTGCAACCGTGATAGAATTTCTATTGTTATGTTTTATTAAATTTTTATATGAGGTGATGTAGAAAATGGCAACGAGGAGAGAAGCACGTTTTAAGCAATGTCGCCGGTTCGGACTCAATGTGTACGGACATCCTAAGGCATTAAAACGTGTGAAGAAAGAACAGCGTCAGAAAAAGATGTCTGAATACGGCACACAGTTACTGGAAAAACAGAAGCTTCGCGCATACTACAATTTGCTCGAACGCCAGTTTGTCCGGTATTATGATAAAGCCAAGAAGATGGAAGGCGTTACTGGCGAAAACATGCTGAAATTGTTGGAATGCCGTTTGGATAACCTGGTATACCGTATCGGTTTTGCAAACTCCATTCGTCAGGCCCGCCAGATGGTCAACCACGGCCACATCTTGGTAAACGGCAAACGTTGCGACATTCCGTCGGCACACGTAAAAGTAGGTTCCGTTATCACGCTGAAGGAAGCTTCCCGCGCTAACGAAATGTACAAAAAATCCTTCCAGGAATTGAAAACCTTCGATGTTCCCTACATCGAAAAGAACTTCGACGGCTTCGAAGGCACGCTGACACGTATGCCCGAACGCTCCGAAATTCCTGTAGAAATCAACGAAACGCTTATCGTCGAATTGTATTCGAAATAATAACGAGCACAATAGCACAACACCAAAACAAGGAACCCTGTTATATGCAGGCTTCCTTGTTTTTTTATTTCTCATCAAGTCTTCTAAACGCAAATGAAATAAATTTTTTGCCCCGTTTTTGCTCCGCCCTTGGCGGCCATATGATTTCGCCTGCAATGCAAAAGACCTGCCGGAGACAAGAATATCTCCTCACGGCAGGTCTTTTGCATGTTTCATATTGAGATGAGAGTATAGTAAATTGAGTTAGCAGCTAAGTTACATTACCATCCAAAGGGGAAAATGAGGAACCACAGGCTGCCGGCAATGAATACGAACAGCCAGAGCATGAACGTAAACGGCAGGATTTCCTGGAAGCGAAGGCGGAAGGCCGCCAGGTAGGCAATAGCCCAGAAAGGCTGAATCAGATTGGCCATCTGGGCACCCGTACCGTAGGCGTTGATAACCTGCGAAACGGGAACGCCTAAATGCTGCGCCGCCGGAACCAGATACGGCGCTTCGATAACGAATTTAGACCCTGCAGACGGGACGAAGAAGTCCATAATGCCGGTGTAAATGAATACGATCCACGGATAGGTTCCCGGCGTTGCGATGGAGATGAACAGCTCCGTAATTTCGTCGGCCAGGCCGGAGAAGGTAATCAGGCCGAAAATACCGGCGTATAAAGGGAACTGGATGATGACGCCGTATACAGTCGTCGCCCCTTCTTTTACCGATTCAATATAGCTGTGCGGCGAATCGTGGAATAATAAGCCCAAGCCAAAAAGGGCGAAGTTGATCGTGTTCAGGTTGATCTTGCTGACGCCTTCTGTAATGACGTGGTCGCCGAACCAGATGAGAATCAATAAAGCGATGAGGGTGTTCAACACGCGGGACCGTTCCCACCGTTCAGCCGGCGTCAATTTCTTCGACGCATCAACTTTTTCCGGTTCTGCCGTAAATTCCTTGTACAGTTCGTCGCTGATTTCTACGGCCTTTTCCTTCTTAGGCATGAGCAGGTAATATACGACGGGCAAAGCCAGTAATTCCAATACGAGGAAGGTCATCATGTACGGGGACAGGGACGTCTGGCTGATCGGCACGATGCCGCCCATGATCTTTTCCATAAAGTTGCCCGGCGTCGCCGACAGCAGCGGCGCAGCCTGGGAGATGCCGTTGGCCATGATATTCATGCTCGTATAGGCCATGGCAACAATAAAAGCATAATGGAAACCCTGGCCTCGTTTGCGGATAGCGATTTCCTTGCCCATGATAATCGTAGCCATGAGGCCGACGCCCCAGTGAAGCCAGGAAATAACGCCGGTAATCAGGGCAAACAGGGCGATGGTGCCGCCGCGCGTCTTCGGCCAGTCAATTAAACGGACGATACCTCTGCGGACCGGTTTTGCGTTAGCAATAACGAAGCCGCTGATCATCATCAAGCACATCTGCATGGAAAAGCTTAATAATTCCCAGAATCCTTTTGCATAATCTTCAACCAATCCCCACGGCGTCGAATCAGTAAAAATCAGCGCCAGAACAAAGACAAATACAGTCAGCCCCAATACGAATACCATGGAGTCGGGAATATAGTTTAAGCTGAATTCTATAAACTTATCGGTAATCGTCTTCTTCTGTGCGTTTTGCGAATTTGCTTGCGCCATAATAAGCCTCCTTTATATAATCCGGCATGACGGGAACCTCATTCTACTTCTTCATACGCCCCGTCGTCTTTCGTCCGTGCGCCTTCTCCCTCCAGTACGCCGCCGACATGACAGTCAGGGCAGGTCCCGAAGGCGTCGCCGAATTCCGGAATCAAATCGATAGCGTATTTAAATTTCTTGCCGCACTGCGGACAACGATAATACATAAAACAAGGTCCCCACGTCATACCTGTCACACTCCTATTATTTCAGCCCCAGAATTTCGCGCGCTTCTGCCGGCGTCGCGACTTCTTTGCCGTATTCTTCGATGCAGCGGCGAGCCCGTTCTACGAACTGGCGGTTGCTGTCTGCCAGCACGCCCTTAGCATACATGACGTTGTCTTCCATGCCGACGCGGAGATGGCCGCCCAAAGCGATGGTAGCGTACATGATTTCCATAGCGCTGTGGCCTACGCCGAAGGCCGACCAGGTAGAGCCCGGGCACAGGGTATCCATCGTTTCCTTCATGAATACGAGGTTCTTAACCGAGCCGGGAATGCCGTTGGCGCAACCCATGCACATCTGGAAGTGGAGCGGCGCTTTCAATACGCCTTTTTTGAGGTAGTAGGCGGCGTTGGCGATCATGCCCGGGTCGAAGGCTTCGATTTCCGGCTTGATATTCAGTTCCTGCATGAGCGTTCCCAAATCTTCCAGGAATTTCGGCGGGTTGAGGAACAGGCCGCTGTTCATCCAGTTCATGGAGCCGCAGTCGTACGACGCCATTTCCGGCTTTAATTCCTTCAAATGGAGCTGGCGCGTTTCTTCCGTCGCGTGGAGGTCGCCCGACGTCGTAAGGTTCAGGACGATGTCGCAGTCAGGATATTTTGTCTTGATGGTCTGTACGGTTTCGCGGAATTTATCGGCGCTCATGGTACCGTTGCCTTCGTCGTCGCGCATGTGAAGGTGAGCGACGGCAGCGCCGGCCTGCCAGCACTGATAGACGTCATCGGCAATTTCCTGCGGCGTCAGGGGAACGTTCGGATTGTTTTCTTTCTTGGGCCATGCGCCCGTTACAGCTGCAGTGATGATAACTTTGTTTTTCAAATTGCTCATGATATGTTTCCTCCTTAAAATACGCTCTTATTCTTTATCTTTTTTATAAAGCATGTGAATTAAATAGTCGTTCAGCCCCTTGCGTTCTGCTGCGATGGATTCGTCGTCCCATTTGAAGAAGCCTTCGCTGCTCTTGAAGCCCATCTTGTTTTCTTCCTTCATCTTGACCAGCAGGGGCGACGGCGTCGTGTCACTGCACAGATATTTCAAGATGTATTCGTGAATGTTGTAGGTCAAGTCCGTGCCGACCAAATCGGAGTTCACCAGCGGCGGCAGCTGGGGCAGGCGGAGGCCGAAGCTGTATTTAACGGCTTTATCGACCGTTTCGGCATCGGCAATCCCCTGTTCTACGATGTAAATCGCTTCTCTCCACAAAGCATGCTGCATGCGGTTGGCAATGAAGCCCGGCACGTCGCGCTGGCAGATAACCGGCTTTTTGCCTACCTTTTCCAAAATGTCGTATACCTGCTGGGCTACTTCATCAGACGAGCCGTTGGCTTTGACGACTTCTACCAGGGGAATCAGCGTCGCCGGATTCCAGAAGTGGGTGCCAACGAAGCGTTCCTTATGTTTCACGCGGGCACTGATTTCCGTCGGGCTCATGACGGACGTATTGGTGCAGAAAATCGTGTCGGGGCGGCACAGGATTTCTAATTTTTCGAAGACCGACTGCTTCAATTCCATGTTTTCAAACACGGCTTCGACGACTAAATCTGTCTTCTGGCACAGTTCGGGGCTCAAATCCGTCGTAAAGCTGATGCGGCTCAGCTGCTGTTCCGCCGTATCGGCATCGACAATTCCCTGCGCTACAAAGGACATCATTTCCTTGCGTACCTGGCCGAGAACGTCGTTGTCGGCGATATCATATAAAACGATGGAATATTCCGGATTGCGGGAAAATACCTGGGCGATGCCCCGGCCCATCAAGCCGGCGCCGTACACTAAAATCTGTTTTACTTCCATAATGCGTATTGCCTCCTTGAATTTCGATTTGAAAATATATATGAAATTTTCATGCCACATATAAAAGGGCGTAAAACAGGCATTTTTCCATCGTTATAGTGTAAAATACTTTTACACTTCATTTACACTGTAAAAGCATTTTACACTTTTTTACGAAATCAAAACCACCAGTAGAACTGGTGGTTTGATCAGGCCCTATAAGGGCCTACTTCTTGTGGTTGCACTCTAAAGAGTGCACTGAATACATCCAGCAATCACATCCCTACCACGGGCTGCCCCCTACTCGGGGGCTTCTTTTTTTAGCCTTTATTTCTTATCTACCCGTAAACGGGTCTTTGGTTTCCTTAAAATCTAATGTGTCCATCATCATATCTTCCTGTAGTTGGGTACGTATGTATTCTTTGATTGCTCCCTCATATTTTCCTACACTGTCCACATAATATCCTCTACACCAGAAATGCCGGTTTCCATACTTGTATTTCAAGTTTGCATGTTTATCAAATATCATCAAGCTGCTTTTACTCTTTAAATATCCCATGAACTGTGAAATACTCAGATGCGGCGGTATAGAAACTAAGAGATGAATATGATCCGGACAGCATTCTCCCGCAATCACCTCTACCCCTTTTCTCTCGCATAGCTGTCGCAGTATTTTCCCAATATCTGCTTTGATTTTTCCATAGATCACCTGCCGTCTATATTTAGGCGCGAATAC
>NZ_SJOT01000059.1:0-638 GCF_012027795.1 Megasphaera sp. SW808 | reverse complement strand
TTTGCAATTAGAAAACCCCTGGTTAGACCAGGGAGTTCAAATAAGCTTTAGCGATGAGTCTTTAAAGGTTTAAAGAAAACCTCCTTTGAGATACGATAAGAATGCGGTCCGTCAACTGCAGCCTTATGGATTCAAAGGAGGTTTATCACTATGAAACAACAATACGATACCCACAGTTTAGCACATACGAAATGGAATTGTAAATATCACGTAGTATTTGCCCCTAAATATCGGAGGAAGGTATTTTATGGACAAAAGCGATATGAAATAGGGCAAATACTGCGGACACTCTGTCAATGGAAGGGTGTAACGCTTCTGGAAGCAGAAGCATGTCCGGATCATATTCATTTGCTTGTAGAAATTCCGCCAAAGATGAGTGTATCTGGATTCATGGGATTTCTCAAAGGAAAAAGCAGCTTGATGATATATGAAAAATGGGGAAATATGAGATATAAGTACAGAAATCGGCAATTTTGGTGTCGTGGATATTACGTCGATACGGTAGGAAAGAATGAAAAAGCCATAGCCCAATATATACAACACCAATTGCAAGAAGATGAAATGGCAGAACAACTCACCTTAGATATAGAAGACCCGTTTACGGGTAGCCGGAAGTAGCATGTATATGACGGACCGTA
>NZ_SJOT01000058.1:0-667 GCF_012027795.1 Megasphaera sp. SW808 | reverse complement strand
GGTTCCATCATCTGGCCGATGAGGCCGTCTGCCAATACGACGACAGGCGTGCGGTACTGGTCAGCAATGTCGAAGGCTTCCTGTACCAGGTCGACAGCTTCCTGCAGGTTGGCCGGAGCCAGGACCGGCGTACGATAGTCGCCGTTGCCGCCGCCGCGGGTTGCCTGGAAATAGTCTGCCTGGGACGGCTGGATGGAGCCGAGGCCCGGGCCGCCGCGCATGACGTTGACGATAACCGCCGGCAGCTGTGCGCCTGCGGCGTAGCTGATGCCTTCCTGTTTCAGGCTGACGCCCGGAGACGACGAGGACGTCATAGCGCGAACGCCGGAACCGGCTGCGCCGTATACCATGTTGATAGCTGCTACTTCCGATTCAGCCTGTACGAACACGCCGCCTACCTGAGGCATTCTCAGCGACATATATTCAGGGATTTCATTCTGCGGGGTAATGGGATATCCGAAGAAACCGCGACAGCCTGCACGAATTGCGGCTTCAGCTATAGCTTCACTGCCCTTCCAAATTTCTCTTTTCATGGAACAGTTCACACTCCTCTTTGTTAGTCCTTTTCAATAGTAATGATCGAATCCGGGCAAATTCTTGCGCAGCTTGCGCAGCCGATGCAGAGCGATTCATCCGTGCAGTGTGCCGGCCGGTAGCCCTTAATATT
>NZ_SJOT01000057.1:0-744 GCF_012027795.1 Megasphaera sp. SW808 | reverse complement strand
TTTTCCATGAGCCACTTGTTTGCTTCATGAATATCCATACCCCAGTTCGTCGGGCAGGCGGCTAATACTTCGATAAAGGTAAATCCGTCGCCGTTCATCTGACGTTCAAAGGCTTTCTTGATCGCCTTTTTCGCTTTCATCAAGTGTGGAATATCGACAACGCAGACGCGTTCTGCATAGACGAGACCGTCCAACGTCGACAGCATTTCTGCTACGCGCATCGGTTTGCCCGCCTGTTCTACCGTACGGCCCAAGGGAGCCGTCGTAGCGCGCTGGCCAATCAGGGTCGTCGGAGCCATCTGGCCGCCCGTCATGCCGTAGATTGCGTTGTTGATAAAGATCGTCGTGAATTTTTCACCGCGCATGGCAGCGTGTACGATTTCTGCCGCGCCGATGGATGCCAGGTCGCCGTCGCCCTGATAGGTGAAGACGGGGACGTTCGGATGGGTGCGTTTTACGCCCGTCGCTACGGCAGGCGCACGGCCGTGAGCGGCTTCCAGCATATCGCAGGCAAAGTAGTTGCCGGCGAATACGGAGCAGCCTACGGGGCATACGCCGATAGCCGTCTTAATCGCATCCATTTCTTCCAGCGTTTCCGCAATTAATTTATGCACGATACCGTGGCTGCAGCCGGGGCAGTAATGTAATTCGGTATCCTGCAAGCCTTTGGACTTTGCATATATAGTCTTCATATTATTTTACCTCCCCCATGACTGCTTCTGCCTTGGCTTCGATTTCCGAAAC
>NZ_SJOT01000056.1:0-1098 GCF_012027795.1 Megasphaera sp. SW808 | reverse complement strand
GGCGAATTTACAATACAAGTGCAACACCTATAAAAAATGACACATAGGTTTCTGATATAATAATGCTACCAAACAAAATCTATATCTCGGAGGAAACCTATGTGCCACTATCATCATCTTACTCTATCTGAACGAGAAAATCTACTCTTTTTTCGCGCGCAGTCCTATTCTATCTCTCGAATTGCGGCGGCCCTCGGCCGAGATAAATCCACGATCTCACGGGAACTACGCAGAAATACAGTGAACGGCAAGTATCTGCCCATCACCGCACAACAACAGTATGCCCGCCGCCGTAAGGCATGCAAGCCTCACAAGCGGTTAGAGAATGCCGAACTATTCGCATTGGTTAAAAATCTCTTCCTGGTGCATCATTGGTCCCCAGAAGAAATTGCCGGACGCTTGCAGCTGGAACATCAGAAGGCACTCCTTAGCTATGCAACGATTTACCGCGCCATATATGCCGGTATGTTTGATGAAACGTCGTCCTCCCATGGGTCCCGCGGTGCGGTCCGCCGCTTGCGGCATCATGGAAAATCCCGGCATACCCGGCAATATCAGGAACGACGGGGTTCTATTCCCATCTCTCACGATATTTCGGAACGGCCAGCAGGAGCCGCTAACCGCTCCCGGCGAGGACATTGGGAATGTGATACCATAGCAGGAAAGACAGGAAAAGCCTGTCTGGTTACGTTGGTAGATAGAAAGAGCCGGTATCTGGTAGGAGGCAAAGCAGCCAAAAAGACAGCACAAGCCGTCAATACGGTATTGCTTCAGGTACTGCAAGGGCAACCTGTAAAAAGCCTTACGCCGGACAGAGGAAAAGAGTTCGCCCATCATGCCGCTGTCACAGAGGCCTTGAACGGCGTGCCGTTTTATTTCCCGCCGCCGCATCAGCCCTGGCAGCGGGGAAGCAACGAAAATACCAATGGCCTAGTCCGAGAGTATTTCCCGAAAGGGACGGACATCACACTCGTTCCAGAAGCCTATGTGCAAGCTGTTTTTGCAGAACTAAATCGCCGTCCCCGAAAATGTTTAGGATACAAAACGCCATACGAAGTACATTACTCTAAAAAGTTGCACTTAGCTTGACAATTCGCC
>NZ_SJOT01000055.1:0-1252 GCF_012027795.1 Megasphaera sp. SW808 | reverse complement strand
CCCCCAAATGTTAGACCAAAAATCTAACGATTGGAGGTCAGTTTTTTTATGGCGAAACACAGTTATGAATTTAAGAAGCAACTGGTATCAGAATACTTGGACAATCAGGGAAGCTACGCTTCCATTTCACAAAAACATGGCATGTCGAGCAGTTGCCAGTTAAAAACGTGGGTTGCTACCTACAAAAAATTGGGGGATAATGGGTTAAAACGATCTCGATCTCGGAAAGAATACTCTTTCGAAGAAAAGCTTTCTGTGGTAGAGTCTTACTTAACAAGCGAACTCTCGTATCAGGAACTGGCTCTTCAAATGGGAATCAACAATCCGTCAATGCTTGCCAGATGGGTAAATGACTTTAAAATAGCTGGGCCGGATGCGTTAAGACCGCATAGGAAAGGCAGGAAGAAGACATTGAGTACCTCGCAATCAAGAGAAACAGAAGCACAAGTTCAGCATACGGAGGTTGACACCCGCGCAGAGCACGTCAAGGAATTAGAGGATGAACTTCTCAAGCTCCGTATAGAGAATGCAGTTTTAAAAGAACTGAGGAGACTGCGGTTAGAGGACGAAGCAAAACGGAGAGGGTTGCGAACGTCATCTTCAGTCTCCGAGGACAATTCAAACTAAAAGATCTCCTCTCCTACACCGGCATGGCAAAGTCAACCTACATGTACTGGCAAAAACGCGTTGGCCGCGAAAATCCGGACAAAGAATTAGAAGATGCCATACAGGAACTTTGCAAACAGCATACCACCTATGGCTATCGGCGAATCACGGGTGAGCTTACCAATCAGGGATGGTGCGTGAATAAGAAGAAGGTGCAGCGCATCATGCAAAAGCTAAGCCTTCAGGTCACTTGTTTTACGCGAAAGAGCCGCAGATACAGCTCTTACAAAGGCAAGGTGGGAACCATCGCTCCCAATCGGATACGCCGTCGCTTCCACACGACGGTTCCCCATCAGAAAATCACAACAGATACGACAGAATTTAAATACTATGAAGTGGATGCCCAGGGGCATCTGACGCAGCATAAGCTGTATCTGGATCCCTTTATGGATATGTTCAATGGAGAAATCATCAGCTATAGAATAGGGAACCGTCCTTCGGCCGAAAATATATTAGAAGCACAGGCGGAAGCGATCCGCATCACGGCGGATTGCCCGTACCGCAGAACCTTCCATTCCGATCAGGGTTGGGCGTACCAAATGAAAGCGTACGTCCGTAAGCTCAAGCAAGAGCGGATTTTTCAAAG
>NZ_SJOT01000054.1:0-1347 GCF_012027795.1 Megasphaera sp. SW808 | reverse complement strand
GGTAGTGTCAAGTATTTTTCGCAAAATGGTTTGCAGGCCCTGATATGAGTGAAGTCACCCAGCAATGGAGGTATCCTCCAGAGCCGCCTGTAGGTGCTTCATGTTCATGTACTTCTTGTTGCCCCACTGGGTACCGGCCACATGGCGCAGCCGGGCACAGACCAGCATGAGGGCGGAGTTGCCGTCCGGGAAGCTGCCCACCACACGGGTACGGCGGCGGATCTCCCGGTTAAGCCGTTCCATGACGTTATTAGTACGGATACGGGTCCAATGTTCACAGGGAAAATCGCAGTAAGTCAGCGTTTCCTCAATGCCATCCTCCACCTTCTTGGCAGCCTCTTTCAGTTTCATGGAACGCAGTTCTTCTACCACGGCCCGGGCTTTCTCACGGGCAGCTTTCTTGCTCTCCTGCGCATGGATCGCTTTGAGCATTTTGGCCACCAGCTTCACCTTGGAACGAGGCGTTACAGAGAAGATATTGCGGTAAAAGTGTACAGTACACCGCTGGTACTTGGCCTCTGGAAACACTTCTCCTACAGCTTCCAGCATACCCAGGCACTTGTCGCCAACTACCAGTTTAACTCCATCCAGGCCCCGGCCTCGCAGCCATTGAAAGAAGCTGACCCAGCTAGCCTTGTCCTCCTTCATGCCCTCGGCAGCCCCAAGAACCTCACGGTATCCATCTTCATTTACCGCAATCGCTACCAGAATGGCCACATTCTCAAACTCTCCGCCCCAGTTGCGACGCAAGTAGATGCCGTCCACATAGACATACGGGTAATGCCCTCCCTGTAAGGGGCGGTTACGCCAATCCTCAATGTGGACATATGCCTTCTTATTCAGTTCACTGATGGTTGAGGGCGACACTTTGCTGCCCCACAGCGCCTCTGTAATGTCTTCCACACGCCGGACGGATACACCGGCCAGATACATCTCGATGAGGGCTTCTTCTACGCTGCTTTCACGGCGGCGATACCGCTCAATAATGGCGGTCTCAAAGGAAATCCCTTTGAGCTTGGGTACCTTGAGGGTAACGTCCCCGGAAGTGGTAGTGAGGCTGCGCCTGTAGTGGCCGCTGCGATAGCCCTGACGCTTCTCATTGCGCTCGTATCGGGCCGCCTGAGTCAGTTTCTCCGCCTCGGCCTCCAGCAGCTCGTTGAGAGTCTCCTCTACGCTGCCACGCACAAGATCCTTGAGCTGTCCCTTGATTACTTCCTCGTTAAGCTGTACAATCTTTTCAGACATGGTTTGCTTGCTCCTTTCAGAATGGTGTGTCGCGACTTCATTCTACCAGAGTTCTGCAAGCCATGTCTCTTTTTATTTTTGCGAAACTTATTGTACCTTATC
>NZ_SJOT01000053.1:0-1801 GCF_012027795.1 Megasphaera sp. SW808 | reverse complement strand
AAGTCGTCGCGAGACGGCATGGCCTTTGAAAACTGAACAATGTGATGCGAAACAATACGCCAGAGTGCGAGGTCTTAGCAATAAGATTTCAAAACAGGTAATACCAATAATAAGTAAGAACGAGCAATCAGCTCTTCACATATCATGGAGAGTTTGATCCTGGCTCAGGACGAACGCTGGCGGCGTGCTTAACACATGCAAGTCGAACGGGAGGACATGGGAAGCTTGCTTCCTATGGACTCTAGTGGCAAACGGGTGAGTAACGCGTAAGCAACCTGCCCTCCGGATGGGGACAACAGCTGGAAACGGCTGCTAATACCGAATACGTTTCCATTGCCGCATGGCAGTGGGAAGAAAGGTGGCCTCTGAATATGCTACCGCCGGGGGAGGGGCTTGCGTCTGATTAGCTAGTTGGAGGGGTAACGGCCCACCAAGGCGACGATCAGTAGCCGGTCTGAGAGGATGAACGGCCACATTGGAACTGAGACACGGTCCAGACTCCTACGGGAGGCAGCAGTGGGGAATCTTCCGCAATGGGCGAAAGCCTGACGGAGCAACGCCGCGTGAGCGAAGACGGCCTTCGGGTTGTAAAGCTCTGTTATACGGGACGAACGGGGAAGTGGCTAATACCCATTTTCAGTGACGGTACCGTAAGAGAAAGCCACGGCTAACTACGTGCCAGCAGCCGCGGTAATACGTAGGTGGCAAGCGTTGTCCGGAATTATTGGGCGTAAAGGGCGCGCAGGCGGTTTCATAAGTCTGTCTTAAAAGTGCGGGGCTTAACCCCGTGAGGGGACGGAAACTGTGAGACTGGAGTGTCGGAGAGGAAAGCGGAATTCCTAGTGTAGCGGTGAAATGCGTAGATATTAGGAGGAACACCAGTGGCGAAAGCGGCTTTCTGGACGACAACTGACGCTGAGGCGCGAAAGCCAGGGGAGCGAACGGGATTAGATACCCCGGTAGTCCTGGCCGTAAACGATGGATACTAGGTGTAGGGGGTATCGACCCCTCCTGTGCCGGAGTTAACGCAATAAGTATCCCGCCTGGGGAGTACGGCCGCAAGGCTGAAACTCAAAGGAATTGACGGGGGCCCGCACAAGCGGTGGAGTATGTGGTTTAATTCGACGCAACGCGAAGAACCTTACCAAGCCTTGACATTGAGTGCCATCCTCAGAGATGAGGAGTTCTTCTTCGGAAGACGCGAAAACAGGTGGTGCACGGCTGTCGTCAGCTCGTGTCGTGAGATGTTGGGTTAAGTCCCGCAACGAGCGCAACCCCTATCTTCTGTTGCCAGCACGTTATGGCGGGGACTCAGGAGAGACTGCCGCAGACAATGCGGAGGAAGGCGGGGATGACGTCAAGTCATCATGCCCCTTATGGCTTGGGCTACACACGTACTACAATGGCTCTTAATAGAGGGAAGCGAAGGAGCGATCCGGAGCAAACCCCAAAAACAGAGTCCCAGTTCGGATTGCAGGCTGCAACCCGCCTGCATGAAGCAGGAATCGCTAGTAATCGCAGGTCAGCATACTGCGGTGAATACGTTCCCGGGCCTTGTACACACCGCCCGTCACACCACGAAAGTCATTCACACCCGAAGCCGGTGAGGTAACCTTACGGAGCCAGCCGTCGAAGGTGGGGGCGATGATTGGGGTGAAGTCGTAACAAGGTAGCCGTATCGGAAGGTGCGGCTGGATCACCTCCTTTCTAGGGAAGAAGTAACGGATTCTGCGGAAGACGTTACAAATCTTTAGGTCGGCATTCTGGAGTACGTACACATTGTTCAGTTTTGAGAGGCCAT
>NZ_SJOT01000052.1:0-1995 GCF_012027795.1 Megasphaera sp. SW808 | reverse complement strand
CTACCCTGCCCTTCTCAAAAATCACAAAACAGGACGGAAACGGGCAAGAAGCTTCCGCATTACCAAACTTCAAGCGGCCTTTGATAAAAATAATATATGTAGCCTTCATAGCGTAGTCATGCCACCACTTTGTGTCCGTTCTAGCATGTACTAACGCCACTACCGTCCCATGATTGGACTTCGCCGTGTTATAGGCTTTCCTCATCCATTTTGCAATATCTCTGCCATATGGCGGATTCATCCAGCATACCCCACGCCAAATCTGCTTCAATCCGTCTTGCTCGGGTGTGTAATACGTATCACACTTTGCATTTTCAGGTAGAGCACATACGTCTACATCAAAATGCCATCCTTTATTTATGAAATCAAAAATAGGCTGAGGGGTTTCCCACTCAACCTTTTTACTACTATATAATGCTTCACTAATTGCTATTTTAAACACCTCTTTCAAGCTCCCCTAGGAATCGAGCACCACAACTTCTACACCCTAATAATCAAGGTGCAGGGACAATTTTGATACATTCCTTGTACTTATTTATAGCAGAAGCGGGACTACACCCAAACCTATAAGGAAATAACGGACACTGTGGCAACTCACATCGCCGTACTTCTGCATCATTACCAGCGCAGCAGTCAAGGCATTTATTTCGTATTGCACGTGTGTATGATACCTTGTCTACCTCTACCATTAAAACTTTCTTACTCATTTTGTACACCCCCATAATAAAGCTCCGCAGGCAATAGCAGCCCACGTTTTATTCTGCCGTTCCTTCACCATCAGCTTGTGTTCCATTGATTCCATTTCGCTTTGCAATGTCGTTAAGGATTTCTTCAATTCTGTCAAGTCGCTCTTTGCTGTCGTCAATGAGGTCTGTGCGTTCGTCAAGGCCATCTTGCAGTTCTCCAACTGTGTCCTCAGCTTCTGCAACTTCAAGCTGTCCTCTGTCGAGAGCTGCTCCAATCTCGTCAAGTTTTGTTCCAACACTGTCAGCTCCCACCGTAACTCGTTGTACTGTGTCATTGACATGGTTACCGTCTGGGTCGTGCTGGGAGTAGAGATATATTCCGCCCCCAATGACCACGACGGCAAGCAGGATAGCAAGACACACAAGGAAAGAGCGATTGTGTTTTTCTTCCATTTTGTCATCACCAATCCTCCGCATACCACTCATTCATATCCACGTTTGTATCTCCAATGTACTGGCTATCGGAATACTGCCATCCTGCCAGAATCTTGTCGGGATAGTAGTCCTTGAAGTTGCATTCTTCATCGTACTGAGCACACCAGAAAGGTACATAGTCAGCCAGCAAGTTTAAATTAAGAACATCAGTCAGTGTAGACAACGATGCGTAGATACCTGCTGCACACCCAGCTTCGTTACATTCGACAATAAATCTGCTACAAATCCCTGTCGGGTCAAAGGCATCCAGACACTCAGGAGCTTCAAAGTCAAACCAGATACCAAGAGACGGCTGCTCACCCTGCAAGAGATACAAGACTTCATTGGCTTCATCTGCTGCTTCCTTTGGTGTCGTGGCATGAGAATAGCAGTAGACACCCCAAGAGAGTCCGTGTTTCTTGGCGTTGTCTAGGTGTGTCCAATATGTTTCCTCTGGTGTCATGCCTTCGGAAATCTTGATGATGACACCCTCGGCACCTGCGGCAACTACGGCATCCCAGTCGATGTCACGCTGCCAATAGGAAACGTCAATTACTTTTCGTGTTCTTGTCATCTGTGTTCTCACCTTCTTTATTTCTCATGAAACAATAGAAAATTAAATAGACTATCCACGATGCAATATAGTCAATGATGCTGGCTATAAAGTTCGATATATGCGCTACACCCCAGAAAAATGCAGCAGGAATAACCAGCAACAAGTAGAGTATTTGCAGTATCTTTCCTTTTGCATTCAAAGTGTCCTCTATCAAAATCTCTCGCAACTTCTTACGCTTCTCGTTCCGTTCTTTAATAAAAGCAATAGCTTCTTTTATCA
>NZ_SJOT01000051.1:0-2678 GCF_012027795.1 Megasphaera sp. SW808 | reverse complement strand
TAAACTAATTCTTTCAATAAATTAGACAATGAGCTTTTAGGTATTCCCGTCTCCTTTTGTATCGCTGTAAATGAGGGAGCCTGATCTGCATTAGCAATAAAATAAACAATATCTAATGCACGAGCCACTGAACGAACAATCGTTTTTGTTCCTTCTCCATTCATAGCGTTCCCTCCCTTCCTTAATTACGTCCAAGTTCTTATATTAGTACTAATTATATGATAACATTGCTATTTTTGAATGTCAATTTGTAAATAATCTACGATACCTTGTATACTAATATTTAATTCTAGATACATATGATAAAGTTTTCATTAAAATAATTGTTCCAATATATGGACGAAAAATTCATAATACTATATAATGTATATGTATAAAGTATTGTTTGCATTGAATAAATAAGGAAGAGGATTATATACTCTTCAACATATATGAGGAAAGAAGTGATACGTTATGGCATATTCTCAGCACAAGCCAACATTGCGAGTTTTAGATATCATGCAGTCGCTTGCATCTGCAAACGACGAAGGCCTGACATTAACAGAAATAGCTACCAAAATTCAAGTTCCCAAAAGTACTATTGTACCAATCATTCACACATTACGCGACAGAGACTTTATTGAGCAAAAAAGCAACGGCAGATATGTCATAGGTATCAGTATGTTCCTCATCGGCTCCGCATCTCTTCAAAACATCGGTTTATTAGACGTGTTTAAGAAAGAAATGAAAGAAATTGTTTATAAAACATCTGAAACTTGCCAATTAGGCATTTTAGTAAATGGCGATGTCTTATATCTTGCAAAAGAAGATTCGGCTGAACCAATTCGCCTCGTTTCATTCGTCGGAAAACGCCTGCCAGCATATAGCACCTCTTTAGGCAAAGCGTTGCTTAGTTGCTATTCCCTTCAAGAGTTGGAATCAATTTATAAAGGCCCGTTAAAACCAGTAACAGAAAAAACATGCCAAACGATAGAACAATTATATGATGAATGTCTCCGGTCTAAATCCGAAGGCTATTTTCAAGAATCAGGAGAAATTTCTCCTGATTTAAGTTGCTTTGCAGTACCAATCCATCATAATGGCAAAATCATTGCAGCTGTCAGTGTAAGTATGCCTACGTTCAGATTGACAAAAGAAAAAAAAGAAACTGTAGTCAAGGCATTATTAACTGGGCAAAATGTACTAGAACGCAATCTGCAGCGGCTTGGAATTTCTGACAGCAACTTATTTCTAGATTCCTTTGTTTCTCAAATACCAAGCATCTCAAATTATTAAAACCAAATGGGAGTAGCTGCAGGATCAATACACTGGTAGCCACTCCTATTTTATTTATAAGTCATTTTACGCTAGTCTTTCTTCGGCATAAAATCATATAAAATAACAAAAAGCTCTTTCTTAAATATGCAAGTTTTGTAATTTAACCTGCGTTCTGAAGAAAGAGCCCTTTATTTTTATATAGAAGCTATCTTAATCTAACTTGAATAACCTCATCTTATTGGTATGCAGCATTTAAAATATTGACGCAGTCCTCTTCCTTCAGTTCCATGCGGTCTCCTTCAAAGAGAAAAGCCATTGCCGATTTCGCATTAGCAGCCATTTTAGGAAATTCATCCGGAACAATGCCATAATCAGACATTTTAAGGTCAGATACATCACATTTTTCCTTTAGTTCTTCTAGCGCTATAATAAATTCCTCCGGCTTTTCCGCATCAGTTCTCCCCATTTTTTTTGCCAAAGCAACAAAACGTTCATCACACACATGGTGCTCAATCATATATGTGAAGTATGCCTTACTCAGCATAATTAAGCCCGCACCATGCGGCAATTCCTGATGATACGCCGTTAAGGCATGTTCCAAAGAATGCTCACTCATATTAGAACTTGTGCACATTTCCAAGCCTCCCAAATAATTGCCAAAGGCAACTCGTTCTCGCGCCTCTATATTAGAGCCATCTTGAACAGCCACAGGAAGCCAGGTACTAATTTGGTCAACGGCTTCAAGAGCAATCATTTCGCTCATGAGATTTGCTTTACATGACAAATATCCTTCAATATTGTGAAATAATGCATCAAATCCTTGGTAAGCAGTATATTTCGGAGGAACTGTCAACATCAATTCCGGGTCGATAATAGCCAATTTCGGAAATAGAAGCGGGCTTTTTATCGGAGTTTTTTCATTCGTTTCCGTATTCGTAATAACACCTCCAGCATCCGTTTCCGAACCCGTTCCAGCAGTCGTCGTAATCGCAATAATCGGCAAAGGGTTGACGGCAATAGGCTGCCGTTTTCCAGTACCATTCTGAATATAATCCCATAAATCACCTTTGTTTGTAGCCATAACGGCAATTGCTTTGGAAGCATCAATACAGCTGCCTCCACCTAAAGCAACAAGAAAATCACATTTTTCCTGCCGAGCAACAGCTGCCCCCATCATAACTGTTGTTTTAGTAGGATTAGGTTCGATTTGATCAAAAAGAACGGTCTCAACGCCAGCCAAGTGTAATTCTTTTTCCGTACGATTTAAATACCCATATTTCTTTGCCGAAATTCCATTAGAAAGAATCAGCAACGCCTTTTTACCTGGCATCATTTGCTCATGCAAATGATTGAGTTGGCCAACACCAAATAATGTTTTTGTAGGAATTCCAAATTGAAAAATCATAAAACATCCTCCATTT
>NZ_SJOT01000050.1:0-2768 GCF_012027795.1 Megasphaera sp. SW808 | reverse complement strand
CATGACTGGTACACCATTGGTCCGTCCACTCCGGTCCTCTCGTACTAGGAGCAGCCCCTTTCAAGTTTCTTCCGCCCGCGATGGATAGGGACCGAACTGTCTCACGACGTTCTGAACCCAGCTCGCGTACCACTTTAATGGGCGAACAGCCCAACCCTTGGGACCTACTTCAGCCCCAGGATGTGATGAGCCGACATCGAGGTGCCAAACCTCCCCGTCGATATGGACTCTTGGGAGAGATAAGCCTGTTATCCCCAGGGTAGCTTTTATCCGTTGAGCGATGGCAATTCCACTCTCTACCACCGGATCACTAAGCCCGACTTTCGTCCCTGCTCGACCTGTCCGTCTCGCAGTCAAGCTCCCTTCTGCCTTTACACTCTTCGCGCGGTTTCCGTCCGCGCTGAGGGAACCTTTGGGCGCCTCCGTTGCTCTTTCGGAGGCGACCGCCCCAGTCAAACTGCCCGCCTGAGACTGTCCAAAGACTCGTTACGTCTCTCGTTAGAATCCCAATAAAACAAGGTTGGTATCCCACCAGCGGCTCTGCGAATACTGGCGTACTCGCTTCTATGCCTCCCAACTATCCTGTACATCTCTTACCGGAATCCAATCTCAGGTTACAGTAAAGCTCCATGGGGTCTTTCTGTCCAGTCGCGGGTAACCTGCATCTTCACAGGTACTTCAATTTCACCGGGTCCCTCGTTGAGACAGTGCCCAAATCGTTACACCTTTCGTGCGGGTCGGAACTTACCCGACAAGGAATTTCGCTACCTTAGGACCGTTATAGTTACGGCCGCCGTTTACTGGGGCTTCAATTCTCTGCTTCGCCTTACGGCTAACACGTCCTCTTAACCTTCCAGCACCGGGCAGGTGTCAGCATCTATACGTCAGCTTTCGCTTTAGCAGACGCCTGTGTTTGTGGTAAACAGTCGCTTGGGCCTCTCTTCTGCCGCCTATTCCTGCTCCCTGCGTTTCTGCAGCTCACATACTTTAGGCTATCCTTTTCCCGAAGTTACGGATACATTTTGCCGAGTTCCTTAACGAGGGTTTTCCCGCGCACCTTAGAATTCTCTTCCTGCCTACCTGTGTCGGTTTCGGTACGGGCGCCTGAGTCCTCACTAGAAGCTTTTCTCGACAGCCTAGTTCCTGCCCCTTCGCCATTGTCTCCAATGGCTCCCCATCACTTCTCGGCTTTTAGTATGGCGGATTTGCCTGCCACACAACCTACCAGCTTGGACGTGCTCTTCCAATCGCACGCGCGCATTCCTTTCTGTGTCACTCCTTCGCTCAAACAGACTCCTGCGGTACAGGATTTTCAACCTGTTGTCCATCTCCTACGCGTCTCCGCCTCGGATTAGGTCCCGACTTACCCTGGGTCGACGATCGTTGCCCAGGAACCCTTAGGCTTTCGGTGGAAAGGATTCTCACCTTTCTTTTCGCTACTCATACCGGCATTCTCTCTTCCTGCTTGTCCACCTGTCCTTCCGGTCAGGCTTCTCCCATGCAGGAACGCTCCCCTACCCAAGTATCTCAAGATACTTGCCAAAGCTTCGGTTCCGTACTTTAGCCCCGGTCATCTTCGGCGCAGAGTCTCTCGACCAGTGAGCTATTACGCACTCTTTTAATGGTGGCTGCTTCTAAGCCAACATCCTGGTTGTTTTCGAAATTCCACATCCTTCGCCACTTAGTACGGCATTGGGGACCTTAGCTGTTGGTCTGGGCTGTTTCCCTCTTGACTACGGGCCTTATTACTCGCAGTCTGACTCCCATGTATAAGTACAGCCATTCGCAGTTTGATTAAGTTCGGTAGCCGGACAGGCCCCTACCTCGTTCAGTGCTCTACCGCCTGTACTCTTACCATGAGGCTAGCCCTAAAGCTATTTCGGGGAGAACCAGCTATCTCCACGTTCGATTGGCATTTCACCCCTACCCACATCTCATCCAAAAGCTTTTCAACGCTCACTGGTTCGGTCCTCCACACATTTTTACCTGTGCTTCAACCTGGACATGGGTAGATCACTGTGGTTTCGGGTCTACTGCTGCCAACTTATCGCCCTGTTCAGACTCGCTTTCGCTTCGGCTCCGCGTTTCCCGCTTAACCTCGCTGGCAACAGTAACTCGCCGGTTCATTCTTCAATAGGCACGCCGTCGCGCATGTAAAGCGCTCCGACTGTTTGTAGACATACGGTTTCAGGTTCTCTTTCATTCCCCTCCCGGGGTTCTTTTCACCGTTCCCTCACGGTACTATTCGCTATCGGTCCATATCAGTGTTTCGCCTTGGAGGGTGGTCCCCCCTGCTTCCCACAAGGTTCCTCGTGCCCCGTGGTACTCTGGATCCTGCTCCATGGTCTTCCTTACGCTTACCGGGCTCTCACCGTCTCTGGCCCAGTTTCCCAACTGGTTCTGCTTCGTCCAACCATTTGTTAGCAGTCCGCAACCCCGAAGCGGTTTCCCGCCCCGGTTTGGGCTCTGCCCCGTTCGCTCGCCGCTACTGAGGGTATCTCTGTTGATTCCTTTTCCTCCGGCTACTTAGATGTTTCAGTTCACCGGGTTCCCTTCCTTTCGGATGACAGCACTCCTGCTGCCGGGTTTCCCCATTCGGACACCTGCGGGTCAATGGTTACTTGCACCTCACCGCAGCTTTTCGCAGCTTATCGCGTCCTTCATCGGCTGATATGGCCAAGGCATCCGCCGTACGCCCTTACTTGCTTGACTTTATGTCTTCACCGTTTTTCAGAGTTTCTTCGGTTCGTTAAGTCTTTCTCTTTTTC